>JANXMB010000001.1 GCA_025354865.1 Acetobacteraceae bacterium
AGTCTGCACCCGCTCGATATCGGATGGGGTCATAGATTCGCACTCATATCAGGGGTGGGACGCGGTGGCCGCTTCATACGCCGCCGCATCGTCTGCCAGCAACAGGCCGTCTGCCACCAATGTTCGAACTACCCCGCGCACTGCGGTCGCATAGGCGCCGGGCGTGGGATAGAGCGCGGCCAACGTCGCGTCCGGATATGCCAGGAACGTGCCGTCCCGATCGGCCAACTCTCCGGCGGGGTACGGTTCCTTATACAGGTTCCAGCCGGCGAACAGGCCGCGCGGGGCGGCGATATCGGGTAGCCGGATTCCGGCCAGTTCGTTTCCATCCGCCCCGACTTGCGGGACCAACGCGCCGTAGTGCTGCGGTTGCGGCTGCGGCTTTGTCCAATCCGGCAGCGGCACCACATCGTTGGCGGCGGCTGGCGGGGTCAGGCCGGGAACCGGCGGGAAGGCAACCGCCGCAGTGCGCACCAAAGTGCCATCGGCGATCGTGGGGACTCGGCTGGGCGGTGGTTCGCGGCCGGTGGTGACCCATGCGTCGAGCGCCACCAACAGCGCCCGCACCGCCGGCATCGGGTCGTGCCAGTTGCGCGGTGCAACGCAGGGGCCGCAGTCGCGCGGCATGCCGGCCTTACCGCCGTGTTGGGTGCCCGCGATCAGATAGGCGCGCGCGTGGGCCGGCAGGGCCAGATCCCGCGTCCCCATCGGGTCGGTGTGCAGCAGCGACGCACCCTTCTGCCAGTATTCGGTGGAGGTATTGGTCTCGATCAGCTTCGGGTCGGTCGCATGGCCCGGCAGCAGCGCGCCGGATGCACCGGTCAGCGGATCGTCGGTGCTGGCTGCGGAAAACGGGAAGGCCACTTCGGGAAAATCGTGGTCCTCGTGTCGGGTGCGGGTGCGGAACGGTTGGGCAAAGGGGATGTTGTGAAAGACGCGGCCGATGCCGGCGACATGGGACAGCACGCCGTCGAAGACCCGGCCGCCGTTTTCGTCCGCATTGAAGCCTTGGGCGATGTGATCGCGCAGGTACCGCCCGGCCTGGGATATGCCGAACGCCAACGCATGCGTGAGTTGCCGGCCACCGATCGGGTGTTGCCGCAGATGGGCAACGATGTCGCGGGTGGCGGCGAAGCCGATGCCGTTCGGGCGCGGATCGGTCGCATCGTAGTGGATTTCGTAGATCGATCCGACGGTCGGCACCGTGCCCTCGGGCAGCAGGCGGATGCTGCGCCGATCGACGAAGGCACAGGCGACTTGGGTGCGTTCCCCGCTTTGGGTGCGCCGCACGGTGACGGTCGCTTCGCTGCTGGCGGCGGGGTAGGCGAGTTTGAACGTCTCGTGGCGGCCAAGACGGGTGCCGGAGACAAATTCCTCCCGAATGCGCCGGGTCAGATTTGGGATGATGGGCACGTCCAGCCCCAACCCGGTTGCTTTCGGCGCGCCGGGGTCCCAGCCGGTCCACAACATCGAAAATCCCAGGCGCAGCGGCAATGCGTTGCCCAGATCGGCCGGCTTTTCCCACCGGTTGCCTTGGATGCCGGCGCAGAGGTTGTGGATCATCATGATCCGGCCGCGATTGTTGACCTCGTATAGCAGGCGCCCGTTGCCCAAAGCGGGATCGACGGGCGCCAGCAGGACGAAGTCGGATTTGTATTCGACGAGGCCGGCGGCATTGCGCGGGGCCATGCTCAGCAGGGCGATACCCCGATTGGCCTTGTGCGCAGGGTCGAGCGTGCCGCTGGCGGTCCCTTCGATCCGTTCGTAGGCACCGCTGGCGCCGAAGCTGGCACCGCCGACGAGGGGGGAGCGGGATGCGATTGCGAGATCGACGATCATGCTGTTCCTTGGGGGAAGGGGATGGCGGGGCTATCCGGCGGGCAGCAGCTTTGCCTCGGTCCGTTCCTGCAGGGCGTCGAAGGTCAGGCCGGGCACCATATCGCGCACGACGAAACCGGTTGGGGTGACGTCCAGCACGGCCAGATCGGTGTAGACCCGCTTCACCACGCCCTTTGCAGTCAGCGGGTAGGAACACACGCGGCGGATGCGGGATTCGCCGCGTCCTTTGGTATTGTGCTCCATCGCGACCCACAGGCGTTGCGCCCCGACAGCCAGATCCATGGCCCCGCCGACCTGCTTCACCGGTTCGTCCGCAGCCCGCGCCCAGTTGGCGATATCGCCGGTTTCCGACACCTCGAACGCGCCGAGCACGCAAAGGTCGAGGTGACCGCCGCGGGCGATGGCGAAGCTGTCGGCGTGGTGGACGTAAGCGCCGCCGGTGCGCAGGGTGATGTGTTGCACCCCGGCGTTCACCAGATAGGGATTTTCCGATCCCGGAGCAGGCGCGGGGCCGATGCCGATGACGCCATTTTCGGCGTGGAAAATGACCTCCCGTTCTGTCGGCACGAAGTCCGATACGGTGGTCGGGATGCCGATGCCGAGATTGACGAACCAGCCCTCGGGGATGTCCTGGGCGATGCGGGCGGCGATGCCGTTGCGGTCCAATGGTTTGAACATCGTAAAATTCCTCTGATGGCAGGGGCCGGGCGGAGCCGTTTTACGGTTGGCCGCTAGAGCGCGATGACCGAAGGTGGAATCACCGAAGGTCTGAATCGCGCGAACAAACAATAGGATAGAGCGCGAGACGTGAGCGAGAGCGAACGCATCGTGCTCTAAGCGCGCGGCCCGATACGCGCGCTAAACCGGCACATGCAACACGCGCTGCACGAAGACCCCGGCGGTGTGCACGTGTTCGGGCGGAATATCGCCCAGCTTCACGACATGGGCGGTTTGTACGATGGCCAGTTTTGCGGCCATGGCCATGATCGGGTTGAAATTGCGGGCGGAGTCGCGATGGGTCAGGTTGCCCCAGCGATCGGCTTGCCAGGCGTCGATCAGCGCCACGTCGCCGACGATGGGGTATTCCAACAAGCAGAGGCGCCCACCGATGACGCGGGTTTCCCGTCCCTCGGCGAGCAGGGTGTCGGCGGCGGTGGGGGTGTAGAAGCCCTGCACCCCGGCGCCGCCGGCGCGAATGCGTTCGGCCAGGGTGCCTTGCGGCACGATCTCCAGCTCCAGCTTGCCAGCGGTGAACAGCCGGGCGGCGACGCTCGCAGGGCGGACGAAGCTGCAAACCAGCTTGCGCACGCGCTCGGTCGCGAGCAGGTCGGCAATCGGGCCGTCGTCCCGCCCGCCGGCATTGCACACCAGGGTCAGGTCTTTCGCCCCCTGCGCGATCAGTCCGGCCACCAGATGTTCGGGGGTGCCGGCGCCGAACCCGGCCAACAGCACGGTGGCGCCATTTTCGATCCCCGCCAATGCCTCGGCTCGGGTAGACACAAATTTATCGATCACGGCATTCCCGCCCCTTCGCATTTGCGACGACGATGGCGCCGGTTGCCGGTTGGCGCAACCCGGCATAGGGTCCGGCACCCCATTTCAACGCATGGAAAGGTTCAGGCATGGCGCCCAACACCAAGCGCGTGTTCTACGTGAACGCCGTTTCAGCCCAGATTTACATCGATATTCTCGCCGATCGGCCGGACGTGCAGCTCGATAAGCTGGTGAACGAAAGTGCCGAGGCGGATGCCCAGCCGGTGTTGTCGCAAGCGCATGCGTATCAGATCGGGTCCTCGCGGCAGGAATTGGCGATGCAGTACCAGGGCTATGCCCCGCTGTTCCAGCGTTGCCCGAATCTGGTGGTGGTTTCGACCAACGGCGCCGGTTTCGATACGGTCTCGCTGGCGGATGCCACGGCTGCCGGGGTTGCGGTGGTCAATCAGGCCGGCGGCAATAAGGAGGGTGTGGCCGAGCACGTCATGGCCATGATGCTGGCTTTGTCGAAGAAGATCATGCTTTCGGACCACCAGATGCGGGCCGGCGGCACCTACAACCGGCGTGACTTCATGGGCGACGACGTCCAAGGCCGCGCCATCGGCATCGTCGGGCTCGGCCATGTCGGCGGGCGGGTGGCGGAACTGTGCAAGGGCCTGTTCCGCATGCGGGTCATGACGTACGATCCCTATATTTCTGCCGAGCAGGCCGCTGCCCAGGGGGTGGAGAAGATGGACTCGCTGCACGCCATGCTGACGCAGGCGGATTACGTCTCGGTCAACTGCCCGCATACGGCGGAGACGAGGGGGATGATGGGCGCGGCGCAGTTTGCGGCGATGCAGCCGCATGCCTACTTCATCACCACCGCCCGAGGCGGCATCCACGACGAAGCCGCTCTGGCCGCCGCATTGACGGCCGGGCAGATCGCGGGTGCCGGGTTGGATGTGTGGGAAGACGAGCCGCCGCCGTCGGATCACCCGCTGCTGGCGTTCGACAATGTTCTGGTCAGCCCGCACACGGCGGGGATCACGCGGCAGTCGCGGCACAATATCGCGAAGATCGCAGCCGAGCAGATGTTGGAGATTCTGGACGGGCGGAAGCCGCCGCGCTTGTTGAACCCCGAGGTGTGGCCAGCCTACCGGGAGCGTTTTGCTCGGATTTTGGGCTTTTTGCCAGATGCGTAGCGCCGGTAGCGAGATCGGCACTGGCGGTTCGAGGTGTTCGGCTCGAACCGCCCGCGATTGGGGGCTTAGGGCGAAGCCAACCGCAGCGTTGACCCGATCATTTGGCAGACCTTGGCGGCTTGGGTGACGAAGCCGCCGACTGTTACTCCGTTGGATACGGTATCGGTGTAGCTGTAGGGCTGCATCGTTAGACCGCCGTTCTTGGTCCAGGTACCGATTTCGGTCGCGGCAGCAGTCGGTGAGGTGCCGTTGTTGTTGGTGGCGTAATAGATGGTGGAGATCGTGATGCCCGATCGGCCGCTGGCGACTGCGGTGCCGGCGGTGTTGGCCTGGCCCTCAGCCATGTCTTTCAGCAGCGTGTCGGTGCAAGTTGTGGTGCCGGTCGTGCCGTTGCAGATACCGGTCCCCGATCCGCCGGTCCAGGCGCCACCGACCTGGGTGACGCCGGTGCCCATCGCCAGACTGTAGTTTGTGGGGACAATGTGCTGCGCTGGGTTGGTGGTCGGATCGTAGATCGGCAGTTCGTTGGTTAGGATGACGATGTTGTTGCTGGTATTGGCATAGGCTGCACCGCTAAACTGCGCGATCGCCGAGTAGATGCCGGCGGCGACGTTGGAGCCATGGCAGGACTGGGCCGACTTGCTCTGCCGGCAGTATTGGAAATTGACGCTGCCCACATTGTTGATATTGTTGGCGATCGTTGTCTTGACCGACGTGCTAGAAACGGCGGTGAGGGCTTGCAGGACATAGGGTTGCTCGACGAAGCCGGTGATGCCGAATTGCGATGCCGCGTTTCCGGATGCAGCGACGCAATTCAGGATGGCCGCATCGGCCGCTTGTTGCTGCGCCCACCAGTTGGCCTGCGCCGAACCGGGTACGCCAAGGCCCTGGTTGATGTTCGGCCCGCCCAAATCGTTCAGGACGATGACATTGAACGTCTTAGGCGACCCGAGGGTGGCGACGGCTTTTTTCGTCACGGTTAAGGTCGATTGCCCGCCGAGCGAGCCGGCCAGGATGGTGGTGATGGTTGCATTACCGATAACCTGGACCGCGTTCGGCGATGTCGCTCCGGCTGCAAGGCCGGTGAATGTTGAGGCTGCGGAGTCCCATGTGCCCAAAGTCACGGTGGTCGCGTTGGTGACGTTGGGAAGACTGGCCGTATTGGCGACGGAAATGGTCGATGCGATGGCGGTGATGGTCGATGTCCCGGCGGTCGCACCTTGGCTGTAGTAGTTGCCCAACTGGGACCCGGCGGCGAGCGCGGCGGCTTGGGTCGCGAAGTTGATCTGCGCTGCCTGAGAATAGGCGCGCACGGCATCGACGGCCAACAAACCCATGGCGATCATCGCCGGGAAGGCGAAGGCGATGAACAAGGTCATGCCCGCCCGCCGATCGTTCCGAAAGCTGCGCCGGGTGCGGCCGCGCTGTTCGGAAATGGACGGGGCCTGGCAAAGACGGGTCATGGGCAAGTTCCCTGTTTCACGGCAACAGATGAGGCGCTGAGGGTCTGGGACGTGAAGAAATTGAAAATATCGGCGAGTGCGGCTGAAGATGCATTCACAGAGATGGTAACACTGAATTTCGGGACCGAACAGTCCTCGACCGTCGAGACACTGAAATTCGCCCAACTCGGCAAGCCGGTGCAGGCGTAGTATTCGACCATCGCTGTCGTCAGGGCACCATTGGCGACGGGTGGCGAGCCGCTGGAGCAGGCGATATTGGTCGATGTGCGGTTCGCTACAGAAATCGTGCCGTTGGCATTGCTTTTGGCCTGCCCGGTGGCGCCCATCATGGTCCCGTACTGGGATGAATTCTGCATGACCGACAATGTGTAGAACATCAGGTTTGTGGCGATGAAACCGAAGACGATCATCAGCATGGGCGTCATCGCCAGCGCGAATTCGACGGCGGCGACGCCGCGCCGGCATTGCGCGAGCAACGTCCAACCCGCCGGCCGGCGACGGGGTTCACGGCAGAAGCCGTCGAATTCCAGTGTGCTGGCGCCGATTTTCGCGCGCATGTTCCCCGTTTTCAGTTCACTCGCCACCCAGAGGCTTCATGTCCCGCTCAATCGCCCGCCGCAGTAGCGCGGCGGAGCGGTATACCCCGTGTACCATTTTCGAATATGGAAGTAGCATAAAGAGAGCGAGAATGAAACCCAAATGAATCGCCATGGCGATCCCCATCGCACCGGTCGCCCGCACTGCCAGCAGGAACAGCCCCGTAACGGCGGTCGCCGCCAGCAGCACCAGCATGGCAACATCGCCGCCGAGAAGTTTGCGTGCGACTGGCATTGGGTCCTCGACCAGTTTCATCGCAAACAATCCGACCGTCCCGATGGTGAGCAGCACACCGCCGACGGTGCCCAAAAGGACCGGCAGGCTGATGAATGCGTAAGGCGCGGCCCAGCCCAGGAAACTGTGATAAATAAAACCCACGGTTGTGGCGGCAAAGCACAGCATGAAGCCGCCGGCCATGGCATGGTGCAAATGCCGCCGCCGCTTGGAAAATGCCTCGGAGTTGTCGTTGCAGCCGTCGCCGCCGCCGCCCAGGTTCTTGAGCGTAACCGCATCCCAGGCCGCGATGCCGATCGCGGCAATCGTGATGGACTGCTTCGCCCCGGCGTCCGCCCAGAAATTGCATGCGCCTTTCCATAGCGCGAACAGGGAGAAGCCGAAGGTGCCGATGCCAACAAGCTGCATCGCCCATAGCGGGACGACAGTATAGAACGCGTCTGCCACCATGGGCCGAGCGGCGAAGAACTGTCCGGGGGACGATATCGCCATGGCGATCAGCAGCATCAGCGCGATCGACAAAGCAACGACCACCGCCACCACAACGCCGTTGCGTTCGAAGGCTTTTGCCAGCGGCTGCGGCCACGCGTATGCGACGTAACTTTCCGCCCGCACCTCGGCCAAGGTCCGGGGCACGTTGATGCCCCATTCGTGCGGCGGCGCGTATTGGCAGGCATAATAGCAGCCGCGGCAACCGTGGCAGAGATTGGCCAGATAGCTCAGATCGCCGGCCGAGAAGTCGCGGCGCAGCTCGACAGCGGGGAAAACGGCGCAAAATCCCTCGCAATACCGGCAGGCATTGCAGATTTCCATTTCCCGGCGGGCATTGAGAACGGCTTCAGTTTCTTGCACGGCGCGCGGCCTCCTGCCCGGCGATGCGGCCGAAAACCGTGCCGATCGTCATTCCGAAACCGGCAAGATACCCTTTACCCAGGATATTGCCGGACATGATCTCGCCCGAGGCGAACAGATTCCCGGCCGGTTGGCCGTTTTCCATCAACACCTGGGCTTTGTCGTTCACCTTCACACTAAGGTAGGTGAACGTGATACCGGGACGCAGCGGATAGCCGTAGAACGGCCCTTTATCCACGGTGCGCGCCCAGTTGGTCTTGTTCGGGGCCAACCCCTCGGTCCGGTTGCCATCGAGCTTGAGGTTGTCGAACGACTGCCCCGGCACCACGGCGGCGTTATAGGCATCGACCGTGGCGATCACCTTCGCCGGATCGAGCTTCATCTTGACCGCCAACTCGCCGACCGAGTCGGCCTTGATCGCCGGATACACCGACGGCATGAACAGCGGGAATGCCTTGGCGTCGCAGATGGAATAGGCGATCTGATCCGGCTGCTGCGCGATCAGGCGCCCCCAGATGGCATACCGCTTCGGCCAAACGTCCTCGCCCTCGTCGTAAAAGCGGTCGCCGTGCTTGTTGACGACAACGCTGTACGGCACGCTGTCCAGGCGGGTGGTGATGCCGCCGTCGAATTTCGGCGCGCGCGCATCGAGTGCCACCGCATGGCACTGTGTCGGATCGCCGATCGCGGCCACGCCCTGATCCAGCAGGTTCTTGAGCACCCGGCCACGGTTGTAGGGCGTGCCGCGAATGACGAAATTATCGACCGCATCGCCCCAGAATTCGCGCATCCATTCCAGATTGGCCTGGAATCCGCCGCAGGACGCGACCACGCAGCGGGCGTGCACGGTTTCCGGGAAGCCGCGATAGGTGATGTCGATGGACCGCACCGAGCCATCGTCGATGTTCATGGAGATGACCTCGGTATCGTAGAGGATGTCGATGCCGAGCTTTTCTGCGGTCAGGTAGTAGGCGTTCAGCAACGCTTTGCCGCCGCCCAGGAAGAACGCATTCGTCCGCCCCAAATTCAACGTGCCGGTCAGCGACGGCTGGAACCGCACCCCGCACGCCTTCATCCAATCGAACACACCCGAAGACGCTCGGATGGTCATCCGGGCCATTTCCTCGTTGGTGTTGCCGCCGGTGACGCGGAGCAGATCGTCCCAGTATTCGTCTTCTTTATAAGCGTCGGTCAGGACGGCGTTCGGCGCATCGTGCATGGCGCGCAAATTGCGGGTGTGTCGGCTGTTGCCGCCGCGGAACGCCTTGGGGGCGCTTTCCAGCAGCAGCACGCTGGCTCCGGCCTGGCGCGCGGTAATCGCGGCGCACAATGCGGCGTTGCCGCCGCCGGCGACCAGCACATCGTACGTTTGTTTGCGGTCGGGCATGGTCCCCCCCTCGGATCGACCTTCTGCATACGGACCCTCGCTGGCGTTCGCAAGACGGGACCCCCGCGACAGATCGCCGGTTGCCCGCATGCGAAAGGCGTGCGAATGGGCGGGCACCATGTTTGAGGAGACGGAGATGGCTGACAGGGCCTGGTACGAGATCGTCCGCGATGTGCTGAAACAGCATAACGTCAGCCTGATCCCCTTTGTACCCGACAACGTGTTGCGGCCGTTGATCGAATTGCTGGAAGCCGACCCGTTCTTCACGGCGTTTTCGGTGTCGCGCGAGGAAGAAGCCCTCGGCATCGCAGCCGGTGCGTGGATGGGCGGAATGCGCGCCATCGTGCTGATGCAGACCAGCGGATTCGCCACCCTGGCGAACCAACTGGCATCCCTGTCCGTCCCGTTCCAGATCCCCACGATGATGATCGTGTCCGAACGCGGCACGCTGGGCGAATTCAACATTGGCCAGATGCTCGTCGCCCGCACCATGCGGCCGGTGCTGGATTGCCTCGCCATCGAACACCACACCGTCGCCCGGCTGGATGAGGTCGAGTTCATCTTCGATCGATCTATCCGTCAGGCCGTCGCCACGCTCGGTCCGGTTTGTTTCATCCTGTCGCCGCTGCTGACCGGCGGCAAAGTTTTCGCGGCCTAAGGGGGACGGATCATGGCACATTTTTCCAATCAGCTCGTCACCCGGGACCAGGCCAAGGTGATGAACCGCTACGACATCGCCCGGCGCATGCTCACGCACCTCCATAACGATGAGGCCGTGATCGGCGGCATCGGCTATTCCAATTTTGACCTGTGGGCTGCCTCCGCCAATCCGAACGGCCGGCGGCAGCAGAATTTTTACATGCTGGGCAGCATGGGCCTCGCGGTGCCGATCGCGCTGGGGGTTGCCATGGCACAGCCGCAACGGCGCACCATCGCGTTCGAAGGCGACGGCTCCATCCTCATGCAACTCGGCGCCCTCGGCACTGTCGCGGCACGGGCGCAGAAGAACCTGATCGTCGTCATCCTCGACAATGGCGCGTACCAGATCACCGGTGGGCAGAAAACGCTGACCGATCAAGGGTTGGACATCGTTGCCGTGGCCCGAGCGTCCGGTCTGGCGCAAAGTGCCTGGGCCGCCGACGAAAGCGCGTTCGAGGAAACGATCCAGCGCGCCCTGAAAGAAGATGGCCCCTGGCTGATCGGCTGCCGGATCGACAACAGCAAGCCGGTCGATACCACCGAACGCGATCCGTCGCGGATCCGGGACCAGTTCATGCGTGGACTGGGGGTGAAGAAGTAGCGCCAGTTCGCGAGGGGTACGAAACGCGATGACCGTCCTGATCGCCGGTGGCGGCATTGCCGGATTGACCCTCGCACTGAGCCTGCACCAAATCGGCGTTGCCTGCCGCGTGTTCGAAAGCACGCCGACCATTCAGCCGCTGGGTGTCGGTATCAACACGCTGCCGCATGCGGTGCGCGAGTTGACCGAACTCGGCCTGCAAGACCGCCTTGCGGCCACGGGCATTCCGACCGCCGAATTGGCCTATTACACACGGCGCGGCCAGCGGATCTGGACGGAACCGCGCGGCCGTGCCGCCGGGTACGATTGGCCGCAATTTTCCATCCATCGCGGTGCGCTGCAAACGATCCTGCTGGAAGCCGTGCGGGCGCGGCTTGGCTCGGACAGCGTCGCGACCGGACACCATCTTGTCGGTTGGGACGAAACCGCGACTGGCATCCGTGCGCATTTCACCGACGGGCGCGGCGGGGATCGGATCGGCAGCGGCGATGGCAGCCTGTTGATCGCGGCCGATGGGATCCACTCTGCTGCCCGAGCGCGGCTTTACCCCGACGAGGGCCCGCCGATTTGGAACGGGGCCATCCTGTGGCGCGGTGTCACGCGGGCCAGCCCGTTCCTGACCGGGCGGACGATGATCATGGCCGGGCACGAATTCCAGAAGTTCGTCGCCTACCCCATTTCCTCCGATGCCGAGCAGCGGGGCGAGTCGGTCGTCAACTGGATCGCCGAGCGCAAATTTCCCACCGATCGGGTCTGGCGGCGGGAGGATTGGAACCGAACCGGCGGGCTGGACGATTTCCTGCCCCAGTTCGCCGATTGGCGCTTCGACTGGCTCGATGTGCCGGCCACGATCGCGGCGGCGGAGCAATGTTACGAATATCCGATGGTGGATCGCGATCCGGTGGCGCGTTGGACCTTCGGCCGGGTGACGCTCCTGGGCGACGCGGCGCATGCCATGTACCCCATCGGCTCCAACGGCGCCTCGCAAGGCATCCTCGATGCGCGGGTATTGACCCGGGAAATCCTGGCGCGCGGGGAAACCGAGCAGGCGTTGCAGGCGTATGAGGCGGAACGGCGCCCGGCGACGGCGAAAATCGTGCTGGCCAATCGCGCCAATGGGCCGGAGCAGGTGATGCAACGGGTCGAACAGCGCGCGCCCGGCGGCTTCGATCGGATCGAGGACGTGTTGACCCCGGCGGAGCTGGAAAATACCGCCGCGTCCTACAAGCGCCTTGCCGGGTTCGACGTCGATGCGTTGAACGCCCGCCCGTCGATCGTCGGGATGCAGCCTGCTAGAGGTCGATGACGACGTATTGTTCTTCGATCGTCACCGGAACGGTTTCCGCGACATAGGGGCCTTGCACCACGGTCTGGCCCTCCGCCACTTCCATCGGATAGGTGCGCAACGAAATTTTCGACGGTTCGCAGAAGCTTTGCCCGGTGCGGACATCGAATTCCCAGCCATGCCAGGGGCAACGCAGAATTTCCCCGGCGCGGGAGTATTGGTAGTGGCCGGGTTCGTCGGATTCAATCAGGCCGGTCAGGATGCCCTCGCACATCGGGCCGCCCTGGTGCGGGCAGCGGTTGAACAGGCCGAAGAATTCGCCGCCGAGATTGAATACCGCGATCGGCCGTCCGCGCACGGTGACCAGTTTCCTGGCTCCTGGCGGGATCTCGTTCACGGTCGCGACCACGTGCTTGCTCATAGTTCGGCGGTTCCTGCTTTGCTTCCCGGTCGAGGCTACCCAAGGACCGTCTTCCCGGCAACCGGACCGCATGCCAGGATCGTCGGCAATGCCGCTGCCGCCCAATCCGGCGCACCGCTCGGGAGTATACGCCATGGCCAAAGGCCTGTTGTTCGCATCGTTCGACTTCTCGACCGCCAATGCCGGCGAATTCCACGATTGGTACGACACCGAGCATGTGCCGGAACGGTTGCGGGTGCCGGGGATCGTGAATGCGACGCGATGGATCGGTGCCGACAATCCGACATATGCCATCGCCACCTACGATCTGGAGTCGCTGTCGGTTCTGCAATCCCCGCCCTATCTGGCGGTAGGCGGCGCCAATGGTTCGCCCTGGACGATGCGGGTTACCAATAAAGCGACCCGCATCATGCGCTTCGCCGGCGACCAGATCCTGCCGGGCGATGCGGTCGCCCCGGACAATGCTCAGGGGCTGCTGGTCGCGTCGATGAACGTCGATCCCGCCGCCGAGGCCGAGTTCGAGGAATGGTACAACACCGAACACATCCCCTACCTCGCTTCCGTGCCGGGCGTTCTCCTGGCTCGGCGCTTCAAATCTCCGGACCCCGGCAGCGCTCGGAAATATCTGGCGCTGTACAGCCTGGACACTGTCGATGCCTCACGGTCTGCCGCATGGCAGAAAGCGGCGCATACGCCCTGGAGCGCCCGGGTCAACCGGTATTTCACCGACCTGTTGGTCATCCGCTGCACCCGCTACCGGCGCGCTGGATAGAGCGTTCCATGCCGCAGCGCAGCGATCGGGAAACGAAATAAACATGCGGTGGAACACGGATTTGTGAGCAACGTCACAGCCGGGATCGGGCAACTGGACCATTTTGGACGAACCCAACGGAGGATCGCCCGATGTACCACCCCGCCCAAACATTGTCGTTCGGCCTCGCCGATCCCAAGTCTTCGTTCCGCCGTCGCAAACCGTCGGTGTGGCGGCGGCTGCTGCATCGGCTGATGGCATGGCGGCGCCCCTCCACGGCGGTGGTTCTGCACCGGCTCGCCCCCTATCGCCGCTGAGCCTATGCGGGCACTTCTATCGGTGGCCGACCCGATCTAGGCTCCCCCGCCAAGGGGGAAGCCACAGATGTCCGACGCAACGTTCCAGGTAAAACCGTGCACAGCCACCATCGGTGCCGAGATATCCGGTATCGACCTGTGCCGACCGCTCGATAGAACGCGGTTTGGGGTGGTGTACGATGCGTTGATGGCGCATCAGGTGATCTTCTTTCGCGACCAGAAGCTGACATTGGACCAGCACAAGGCGTTCGGTCGGCTGTTCGGCGGCTTGATGGTGCATCCCAATACCAAGGGGCCGGATGGGCATCCGGAAATCCTGCCGGTTCACGCCGATGCAAATTCGAAGCGCATTTCGGGCGAGCGCTGGCACTCCGACGTGTCGTGCGAGGTGGAACCGCCCATGGGATCCATCCTCAATCTGAAGACGATCCCGCCGGTCGGCGGGGATACCGTGTTCGCCAGCATGTATGCGGCATACGATGCGCTGTCCGCGCCGATGAAGCAGTTCCTGGCCGGGCTGACTGCCATGCACGACGGTGCGCCGGGTTACGGCAAGACCAACCGGATTATCGGCGATGCTACGCCCAAGACGTTTCCGACGGCGTCCCATCCCGTTATTCGCACCCATCCGACGACAGGCCGGCAGGCGATCTATGTCAGCCCCGTTTTCACCACCCACATCGAAAACGTGCCGGAAGCGGAATCCCGCGCCATCCTGTCCTTCCTGTTCGAACATTGCGCCCGCCCGCACTGGCAGGTGCGCTTTCGGTGGGCGGCCGACAGCGTCGCGTTCTGGGACAATCGGTGCGTCCAGCACATCGCCATGTGGGATTATTTCCCGGCCACCCGATCCGGCTACCGGGTTACGGTGAAGGGCGACCGCCCCTTCTATCGCGCATCCTGAACCCAACCCGTATTTGCAACGAAAGGGGCCGCTCGTGACCCAAGCCATGGTCTCTGCCGCGCAACCCGAGGCCGCCGAAGCTGCGGCGGATATTCTCCGAGCCGGGGGGAATGTCGTGGACGCGGCGATCGGGGCGGCGTTGGTGCAAACCGTCGTGGACCCGCAGATGTGCGGTATTGCCGGCATGGGGTGCATGCATCTGTATTTGCCGTCGCAGGGCGTCCACACCACGATCGATTTCCACGGCCGCTCCCCCGCCGCCGTGCGCCCCGATATGTGGGCCGATCGTATCGTGCGCGAAGCCGAGGACGGTTGGGGTTTCATCCTGAAAAATCGGGAAAACGAGCTTGGCTATCAGGCCGTGACCACCCCGATGACGCTGCGGGCCTTCGACCTCGCGCTGCGCCGTTACGGCACCATGTCGCTGGCGGCGCTGCTGGAACCGGCGATCGCCTACGCCGAGGAGGGCTACCAGATTCGCCCCCACATGGCGCACTTCTGGACCCGCCCGCCCATCGCCGGGCGCGACGGCAATCGCGCGATCGTGACCCATTTCCCCGCTACGCGCGCCATCTACTGCCATCCCGACGGGCGGCTGCGCGAAGTCGGGGAGGTCCTGCGCAATCCCGACATGGCGCGCACTTTGCGTCGCATCGCCAGCCACGGCGCCGAGGATTTCTACACCGGCCAGATCGCCCGCGCGATCGCCGACGACATGGCGGCGCATGGCGGGCTGATCGGCCTCGACGATCTCGCGGCTTGCGAACCCGAACATACCGAACCGCTGTGGGGCACATACCGAGGCCACCGCATCGCCACCAACAACCCGCCCGGCGGCGGCATCCAATTGATCGAGATGCTCAATATCCTCGAACATTTCGATCTGCGTGTGATCGGGCATAACACCCCCGAATACATCCGGGTGGTTTCCGAAGCGATGAAGATCGCCACTGCCGACAAGGACGCCAAAGTCGGCGATCCCCGCTTCGTCGATGTTCCCGTCGCCGAACTCACGTCAAAACAATATGCCGGTGCGATGGCGGCCCGGATCGCCCGCGGGGAGAAAACCCCGGTCCCCCGCTTCAACCCCGGCGGCACCGAGTCCCGGCACACTACCCAGATCTGCGTCGCCGACGCCGCCGGAAACGCCTTCACCATGACCCATACGCTGGGTCAGCCGTCGGGCGTGGTCACCGACGGGTTGGGGTTCATGTATAACGGTGCGATGGCGGTCTTCGATCCGCGTCCGGGGCACGCCGGATCGCTGGCCCCCGGCAAGGCGCGGTTCACCGCGATATCCCCGACGATCGTGTTCCGGGGCGAGCGGCCATTCCTGGTGCTGGGCGCGCCCGGTGCTACCTACATCACGATGGGCAATCTTCAGGCGATGCTCAACGCGATCGACTTCGGGATGGATGCGCAGCAGGCGGTGTCCGCCCCTCGGTTCGCTGCCGTTTCCGATACGATCGAGATTTCCAATCGGATCGAACGCGCGTCGGAGCGGGCGCTGGTCGCGATGGGCTATGCAGTGCGCCGGAGCCCGTACGGCTACGCCTTCGCCTGGGTGAACGCGATCCGCCTGACGGATGCGGGCCTGGACGGCGGCGCCGATCCGGCGGCGGACGGGATGGCGATCGCGGTTGAACCCGCGATGTAACCGACCTGACGCCGGAGCCTCACGGTACAGTCATGCATCGCCCCGAAAAGGGGGCCGCACATGACATGGAGGCCCCAATGATCGTTCGTCCCCCGACCCGGCGCGGTTTGATCCGCGCTGGCGCGTCCTTCGCGCTCGCAAGCCCGCTGTTTGCGCCCGCCATCAGCCGCGCGGCCGATCGTCCAACCATCGTCAACGGCCTCCAATCCGGCGACACCACCGCCGACAGCGGAATGGTTTGGGCTCGGGTCAGCCAGCCCTCCCGCGTGCGGGTCGAGTTCTCCACCACCGATACATTCAAAAACATCCTCGGCAGCGTCTTCGCCGATGCCCTGCCGGAGTCCGATCTGACCATGAAACTCGGCATGGAAGGGTTGCCGTCCGGCCAGGATATCTTCTACCGCGTCACGCCGCAGAACCACGCCGATCCCTCGGTGTTGGGCGAACAGATGGTCGGCCATTTCCGTACCGCGCCCAGCGACAATCGCGACGTGACCTTTATTTGGTCGGGCGATATGGCCGGGCAGGGTTGGGGAATCGACGAAGACCGGGGCGGAATGAAACTATATGCCGCCATGCTGAAGCACCGCCCCGATTTCTTCATTCACTCGGGCGATACGATCTATGCCGATGGCGTCATCCAAGCCGAGGTGAAGCTGAAAGACGGCACGATCTGGAAGAACTTGGTGACCGAGGAGAAGTCGCACACCGCCGAGACGCTCGCCGATTTCCGTGGTGCCTATCGCTACAATCTGCTGGATAAGAACGTTCGCGCCTTCAACGCCGAAGTGCCGATGTTCGTGCAGTGGGACGATCACGAAGTCACCAATAATTGGTGGCCGGAAGAGCCGCTGACCCGCGCCGAGCACGTTCGTAAGAAATATACCGAAAAATTCGCACTGCCGCTGGTTGCGCGTTCGCATCGTGCGTTTCACGAATACATGCCGATTCGGGACAATCCTTTCGAACCCAATCGCGTCTACCGGAAAATCGCCTATGGCCCGAACGTCGATGTGTTCATGCTGGATATGCGCAGCTACCGCGGGCCGAACGGTGCGAACAACCAGACGGTCTATGGGCCGGATGCGTATTTCCTCGGCCCGGTGCAGATGGCTTGGCTGAAAAAGGAACTGAAAGCGTCGAAGGCAACTTGGAAGATCATCGCTGCCGATATGCCGATCAGCCTCTATGTGCAGTACGACGAAGATGCGAAATTCGGATCCGAGGCCATCGCCCAACTCGATCACGGCGCGCCGCTCGGCCGCGAACTCGAAATCGCCGATCTGCTGGGTTTCATGAAGCGGGAGAAAATTCGTAACAGCGTGTGGCTGACGGCGGACGTTCATTATACCGCTGCCCATAAATACGAACCGTCCAAGGCGAAATTCCAGAATTTCGATCCGTTCTGGGAATTCGTATCCGGGCCGTTGCACGCCGGCACATTCGGTCCGAACGAATTGGATATGACCTTCGGCCCGCAACTAATGTATATCAAGGCGCCGAGCACGGAGCAGGGGCGGAATTTGCCTCCGTCGGATGGGTTTCAGTTTTTCGGCCATGTCAAAGTAAATGGCAAAACGAAACAATTGACGGTGACGCTGCGCGATACGGCGGATACCGCGCTGTGGGCCACGACGATCGACCCGGTGCGAGGCTGAACCGGGGGGGCCGGCCCCCGGCCGGATCGCATCGTTATTCGTAGTTTCTAAGGAAAGGTGGCCTGCCCAGGGCCGCCTTTTTTGCGCCCCCCCGTTGCCGCCATCGCGGACCCGTATAGAGTGCGGGCATGACAGCATTTGCGAACCCGAACCGTCCGACCACGACCGAGATGCTGGCGCGCCTCGTCGCGTTCGACACCACCAGCCGGAATTCGAATCTGCCCCTGATCGCGTTCGTTCGATCCTACCTCGACGGATTGGGCGTGCCCTATCGGGTCAGCACCGACGCGAGCGGGCAGAAAGCCAATATCCACGCAATCGTCGGCCCGGTCGGCGCGGGCGGGCTGGCGTTGTCCGGCCATGTCGATACGGTTCCGGTGGAGGGGCAGGCTTGGACCGCCGATCCTTTCGCGCTGCGCGAGCAGAACGGCAATCTTTATGCCCGCGGGTCCTGCGACATGAAGGGGTTTGTGGCCTCATGCCTGGCGGCGGTGCCGGATTTCCAGGCCCGCGATCTGGCCCGACCGTTGCACTTATTTATCAGCTACGACGAAGAGGTCGGCTGCGGCGGCGCGCGCCGTTTGATCCAGGATTTGTCGGACTCCGGCTTGAAGCCCGCGCTGTGTCTGGTGGGGGAACCGTCGGGCATGAAACCCATCCTGGCGCATAAAGGGAAGCTCAATCTGCGGGTGAAGGCCAAGGGCATGCCCGGCCATTCGTCGGAACCGGCGAAGGCGGTCAACGCCATTTACCCCATCGCCGCCACGATCGGATATGTGGAGGCCGAGGCAAGGCGTTTCGCTGTCGAAGGCCCGTTCGAAGACGGGTTCGACCCGCCGTATACGACGATCCATGTCGGCACGGTGGAGGGTGGCTCCATCCTCAACATCGTGCCGGAATACGCGGAATTCGTTATGGAATGGCGCCCGGTGCCGAGCGTGGATCCGTTGCGGGAAATGGAACGGTTGCAGGCTTATGTGGCAACGCATATCGAGCCGGCGATGAAAGCGGCCAATCCCGCTTGCGGGTTTTCCTACGAAATCGAATTGGAAATGCCCGGCATGGCGCTACCGGCGGACCACGATCTGACGGCGGTGGTCAAGCAACTGACCGGCGCCAACAGCGCGGGCAAAGTCGCTTACGGGACCGAGGGCGGATTCTACCAAAACGCTGGCATACCCACGATTATTTGCGGCCCGGGGCATATCGCCCAGGCGCATCAGCCGGACGAATTCGTGGCTCGCTCGCAGTTGGACGAATGCGATGCGTTCGTGCGCCGGCTGGCCGACCGGCTGCTGGTTGGATAAGCAGGGACGATGGGTTCTTTTTCCCCCCAGACGCCATTGCCGGATTTCGAGGTGCGCCTGAGCGCGCCCGATCTTTACGATTGGCGTGCGGGCAATACCGGCATACCCGGCACGACCCTGCGCGATTCCGGCAAACCCGGGCCGCATGCGGTCTTGGTCGCGATCACCCATGGCAACGAAATAGGCGGCGCGATCGTGCTGGATCGGCTTTTGCGCGCGGGCCTGACGCCGTCCGTCGGGCGGATATCGTTTGTCTTCGCCAACATCGCAGCCTACGATCATTTCGATCCGGCGCATCCGACCGCGTCCCGTTTCGTCGACGAGGATCTGAATCGTATCTGGGACGAATCAGTGCTCGACGGGCCGCGGCACTCCATCGAATTGAACCGAGCACGGGAGTTGCGGCCGCTGATCGATACGGCGGACGTGCTGTTGGATATTCATTCGATGCTTTGGGATGCCGATCCGCTGATGTTGTGCGGCAGTGCGCCGGGCGGGCGGCAATTGGCTCAGCGCATCGGTGCGCCGCTGCTGATCGTCGCAGATGCCGGGCACGCGAACGGCAAGCGGATCATCGATTACACAAGGTTCGTGGCGCCGGGGGCCGCCTGCGCCGCCAATCTGGTCGAAGCCGGCCAGCATTGGCTGCCGTCCACGGTGGCGGTTGCACAATCCTGCGTGGCGGGATTGCTGCGCCGGATGGATATGGTGCTGCCGGATGCACCGCTGCCGGATGCCCCGACGGCCGCGCAACGCGTGGCCGAGGTGACCCAGACCGTTACTGCCACAACCGGCAAATTCGCCTTTGTGCGAGATTGGCGTGGCGGCGATATCGTGCCGGACCGCAACACGCTGCTGGCCTTGGATGGGGAGGAGGAGATCCGCACCCCGCACGACAATTGCCTTCTGGTAATGCCCAGCCTCCGCCCCACACGCGGCCATACCGCCGTTCGATTGGCGCGGTTTGTCGGCTAACGGCATTTTCCCCGCCCGTTGCCATCGCGACGCGCCTCCCCTACCGTGTTGGGTCTCATGTCCCTGCGACGGGACCTGCCACACAGACCGAAACCATGCCAAAGGGAACGAAACCATGCCAAAGGGAACGAGACCATGAAGGTCGGCGAAGCCATCGCGCATATTATGAAGGCCGAGGGGATCGAAATCCTCTGCGGTTATCCGGTCAATCATCTGCTTGAATTCGCAGCGGCCGCCGATATCCGGCCGATCATCGTCCGGCAGGAACGGATCGGCATCCATATGGCCGACGCCATTTCCCGCGTCACCTCCGGCCGCAAGGTCGGCGCGTTCTGCATGCAGCACGGCCCGGGGGCGGAAAACGCCTATGGCGGTGTCGCGCAGTGCTATTCCGAATCCGTGCCGTTGCTGGTGTTGCCGCAAGGCTATCCTCGGCGCATCGCCGGGATCGATCCCAATTTCGGGTCGGCCCGGGAAATGCGCGGCGTGACCAAATCGGCCGAAGTCGTCAACATGCCGAAAGAAATCGCCAACATCATGCGCCGCGCGATGAGCAACATCCGCAACGGCCGCAGCGGTCCGGCGTTGGTCGAAATTCCGACCGATATCTGGAACGAAGAAATCGGCGACGTCGATTACACCCCTGTCGGCATCCACAAATACGGCCCCGATCCGGTGGACGTGCGCAAGGCCGCAGCGGCGATCCTGGCCGCCAAACGTCCGGTCATCTACGCCGGCACCGGGGTGCAGTGGGCCGAAGCCTGGGCCGAACTGCGGGAATTCGCCGAACTGCTCGGCGCGCCGGTCACCACCAGCCTGGGCGGGAAATCCTCGTTCCCGGAAACGCACGAATTGTCGTTGGGGTCGGGCGGCAACGCGGTGCCGAAGCCGGTGCATCATTTCGTGCAAAACGCCGATCTGATCATTGGTATCGGCTGCTCGTTTACCGAAACCAATTTCGGGATCAAATTCCCCGCCGGCAAGAAGTTCATCCATGCGACACTGGATCCCAACCATCTCAACAAGGACATCGTCAGCGACATCGGGCTGGTTGGCGACGCGAAACTGACCCTGGCCGCGTTGATCGGGGAACTGCGCCAGACCATTAAGGTCAACCGCGACACCAAAGCGGTGGTGGCGGAAATCCAGGCGGTGCGCGCCGAGTGGATGGCGCAATGGCAGCCGTTGCTGGACTCGAACGAAGCGCCGTTGTCGCCGTATCGGGTCATCAAGGAACTGATGGGCGCGGTCGATATCGACAACACGATCATCACCCACGATGCCGGCAGCCCGCGCGACCAGATCTCCCCGTTTTGGGTGTCCACCACCCCGATGTCCTACATCGGCTGGGGCAAGACCACGCAGCTCGGCATGGGCCTCGGGTTGGCGATGGGGGCGAAACTGGCGAAGCCGGACAAGCTGTGCATCAACCTGTGGGGCGACGCGGCGATCGGCTTTACCGGCATGGACTTCGAAACCGCAGTGCGCGAGCGGATTCCCATCCTGTCGATCCTGCTGAACAATTTCTCCATGGCGATCGAATTGAAGGTGATGCCGATCTCGACCGAGAAATACCGGTCCACCGACATTTCCGGCAACTATGCCGACATGGCAACGGCGTTCGGCGGCTATGGCGAAAGGGTAACGGATCCGAACCAAATCCGAGCGGCGATCCAGCGTGGGATTGCGCAGACGCAGGCGGGGAAGCCGGCGTTGCTGGAATTCATCACCGCGAAAGAGACTCGCGTCTCCAAGTTCTAAAACGCGCTAGTGGTCCGATCCTAACGCTTGAGCGTCAAGCGTTAGGTGAATCGGTCCACCAAAACGCCCCCCTCCCGCAATGGGAGGGGGCCGCCATAAAATCGACGGGAGACGACCGACTGCCATGGCCAATGTATCCATTCGCAACGTGCGCAAGCGGTTCGGCTCTACCGAGATTCTGCATGGCGTCGATGTCGAAATCGACGATGGTGAGTTTGTGATTCTGGTCGGCCCGTCCGGCTGCGGCAAATCGACCTTGCTGCGCATGATTGCCGGATTGGAAAACATCAGCAGCGGCGAGATTGCGATCGGCGATCGCGTGGTCAACAACATCGCGCCGAAAGAGCGCGATATCGCAATGGTTTTCCAGAATTACGCGCTCTATCCGCACATGACGGTGCGCGACAACATGGCATTCTCGTTGTCGTTGACCAACGCATCCAAGGCTGAGATCGACGAAAAAGTGGGTCGGGCGGCGCAGATCCTCGGGCTCAATCCCTATCTCGCGCGGTATCCGCGGCAGTTGTCCGGCGGGCAGCGCCAGCGTGTGGCGATGGGGCGGGCGATCGTGCGCGATCCGCAGGTGTTCCTGTTCGACGAGCCGCTTTCCAACCTCGATGCCAAGCTGCGCGTGGCGATGCGGGCCGAAATCAAGGAATTGCATCAGCGCCTGCAAACCACGACCGTCTATGTGACCCACGATCAGATCGAAGCCATGACAATGGCGGATAAAATCGTCGTCATGAACGCTGGCAATGTCGAACAGATCGGCGCGCCGTTGGACCTGTACGACAAGCCGAACAATCTGTTTGTCGCAGGTTTCATCGGCTCCCCCGCCATGAATTTCGTCAAAGGCAAGGTCGCCGACGGGGCCTTCACGGCCGAGGATGGCACGATATTGCCGCTGCCGCCGAGTGCGGCCGGGCAGGACGGGCGACCCGCAGTATACGGCATCCGCCCCGAACACTTCCGGCTTGCCGGCGACGGTCTGCCCGCTCGGATCACCGTCCTGGAGCCGACGGGTTCGGAAACCCAGGTCATGGCGCATTTCGCCGGAACTCCGATCATCGGTGCCTTCCGGGAACGGATTGCTGCGAAGCCGGGCGAAACCATCCGCGTGTCGGTCGATCCGATGGCGGCGCATGTGTTCGACGGTGCCACCGGTCAGCGTATTGGCGCCTGATTTCAATCGTTCCACAGGGAGATAATGCAAATGTCGCTCACCAGACGCGGATCGCTCGCTCTTGGCGCCGCTGCCATCGGCACCGCCAACATCGCCACGATCGGACGCGCGCGCGCTGCCGATCTGGACGTGCCGACAGCCGACGTGAAAGCGCCCGAGTTCAAGATCGAACCCGGTGCCACCTTGCGGGTGCTGCGTCCGGCCAAGTTCGTCGAGGCGGATGAGGTGTGGTTTAAAGAAAACACCAAGAAATTCACCGAAAAGACCGGCATTCCGGTGCGGGCGGATTTCGTGGGTTGGGAAGACCTGCGGCCGCAGATCGCGGTGACTGCGAACACCGGGGCCGGCCCGGACATAATCCTGGGCTTCGGCGCCGATCCGCAGATTTATGCGTCCAAGCTGCTGCCGATGAACGATCTGGCGGAGTATCTGGGCAAGAAATACGGCGGCTGGCACACGCTGGCGCAGCTTTATTCGAAGAAATGGGGCACCAACGATTGGCTGTCGATCCCGATGGGCGGCAGCGGCGGGGCCTCGGTCTACCGTATCTCCTGGCTCAAGGATGTCGGTTACAGCAGCATTCCGAACGACCATGCGGGGTTTTTGGCAATGTGCGCCAAGCTGAAGGCGTCGGGCCATCCCGCCGGCTTCGCGCTGGGGCACGCGGTGGGCGACGGCAACGGCTTCGCCAACTGGCTGTTGTGGTCGCACGGCGCGTCGCTGACCGATGCGCAGGGCAAGGTTTCGCTGGATTCCAAAGAAACCATCGCGGCACTGAAATATGCCAAGGAACTGTATCCGCACATGATCCCGGGCACATTGTCCTGGGGCGACCCGTCCAACAACAAAGCGTTCGCGGCGGGCGAAATCAGCCTGACCTTCAATGGCGTGTCGATCTACTACGCGCTGAAGAAGGGCGACGAGAAGATGCAGGCGATGGCCAACGACACCGGGCATCAGGTTCCGCCCTGGGGTGTCGCGAAGGCGGCGCCGTCGTCGGCCACCGTGATGAACGCAATGACGTTCAAACACACCAAATATCCCAATGCGGCAAAGGAATACCTGCGCTTCATGATGGAGAAGGAGCAGTACGCCCCGTGGCTCGCCAACTGCCTCGGTTACTGGTCCAATCCGCTGAAGGCCTATGGCAAAATGGCATTCTGGGATACCGACGCGAAGCTGAAGCCGTATATCGGCGTGATGGATACCCAGTATTACGACAGCTATAAGGGCCCCATCACGGCGGCGGCGTCTGCCGTAGCGGCGAACTACACGTTGGTCGATATGTTCGCGTCCGTCGCGACCGGCAACGCCACGCCGGAAGAAGCTGTCAAGCAGGCCGCCAAAGCCGCAGCCCGCTACTTGAAGGGCTGAGCACGCAAACCCCTCCCCCGTTTTCGCGGGGGAGGGACGCGCGACATGAGGTGCCCCAAATGAGTGCGACCACGATCCCAAGCCGAGCCTTCCGGGAACGACCGAAGGAAAGCTGGCTGGCCAAGCTGTTCGATTCCAAGCCGTTCCTGGTCGCGCTGTGCCTGCTGCCATGCAGCGGGCTGTTGATCGTTTTCATGACCTACCCGCTGGGGCTGGGCCTGTGGCTGTCGCTGACCGACACCACCATCGGTCAGGCCGGCGATTTCGTGGGGCTGGACAATTTCATCTCGCTGTTCGACGACCAGATCTTCTGGAACGCCGTCGGCTACACGATTTTCTACACCGCCGTCGCCACCTCCGGCAAATTCATGCTGGGGCTTTGGCTGGCGCTGCTGCTGAACCACAACCTGCCGCTGAAAGCCTTCCTGCGCGCCATCGTGCTGCTGCCGTGGATCGTGCCGACGGTGCTGTCGTCGATCGCCTGGTGGTGGATCTACGATCCGCAGTTCTCGATCGTGTCCTATGTCGCGGTGGATGTGTTGCATGTCAGCGATCAGTACTTCGACTTCCTCGGTTCTCCCTGGGCGGCGCGTTGGTCGCTGATCGCGGCCAATATCTGGCGCGGCATTCCGTTCGTCGCCATCACCTTGCTCGCTGGGCTGCAAACCATTCCGCCGTCGCTGTACGAAGCCGCGTTGCTCGATGGCGCCAGCGGGTGGCAGAAATTCCGCCGCATCACGGTGCCACTGCTGATGCCCATCCTATCGGTGGCGCTGACCCTGTCGGTGCTGTTCACCTTCTCGGACTTCCAGTTGGTCTATGCCATCACGCGCGGCGGCCCGTTCAACTCCACCCATCTGATGGCCACGCTGGCATTCCAGCGCGCCATTCCCGGATCCCAATTGGGGGAGGGCGCGGCCATCGCGGTGTCGATGATCCCCTTCCTGCTGCTGGCGACGATGGTGTGTTTCTTTGGCGTCGGACGCCGCAAATGGCAGCAAGGGGGCGACAATGACTAACGCGACCGTCGAAGACGCCGCCCAGGGTGCCAATATCGATGTGCCGGAGCACATGGCGTGGGACTCCCGCGCCCGCCGGACCATCACGATCTACATCCCGTTGAGCATTTTTATCGTTGTGCTGTTGTTCCCATTCTACTGGATGGCCATCACCTCGGTGAAACCCGATTACGAGATGTACGACTACAAGAAGTACAACCCGTTCTGGGTCGGCTCGCCCACTTTGGACAACATCAAGAAGCTGTTGTTCGATACCGACTATCCGCAGTGGTTGATCACCACGATGGGCATTGCCACCGCCGCGACGTTCCTTTCGGTGTTCGCCAGCGTGCTCGCGGCCTATGCGATCGAGCGGCTGCGCTTCAAAGGCGCCCAGCATGTGGGGTTGGCGATCTACCTCGCCTACCTCGTGCCGCCGACGATCTTGTTCATCCCGTTGGCGACCATGATCTTCCAGTTCGGCCTGTTCGACAGCCCGCTGGCGCTGATCCTGACTTATCCCACGACCTTGGTGCCGTTCTGCACCTGGCTGCTGATCGGCTACTTCAAATCCATCCCCTACGAGTTGGAGGAATGCGCCCTGATCGACGGCGCGTCCCGCCTGCAAATCCTGCGGCGTATCACGCTGCCGCTGGCGGTGCCCGGCCTGATCTCGGCCGGCATCTTCGCCTTCACCCTGTCGTGGAACGAGTTCATCTACGCCCTGGCCTTCATCCAATCGACCGAGAAAAAGACCGTCCCGGTCGCGATCCTGACGGAGTTGGTCACCGGCGACGTCTTCCAATGGGGCTCCCTCATGGCCGGTTCGCTGTTGGGCTCCGTTCCCGTTGCGATCATCTATTCGTTCTTCGTGGAATATTATGTGTCGTCGATGACCGGCGCGGTGAAGGAGTAATCGGGTGACGGTCGCCGGCACGTTCCAGAACGTCTCGATCGACCGCATCGTCTACGGCCGCCCCGCCGCCGCTGTTCTAGCCGAGGAAGCCGAGCGGCTGGGCGCGGCTCGGGTGTTCCTCATGGTCAGTCGGACGCTGAACCGGGAGACATCGTGGGTCGGGGCGATGCGCGACGCCCTCGGTCGTCGATACGCCGGGACATTCGACGGCATGCCTTCCCACACCCCGCGGGAGGCTGTGCTGGCTGCGGCGACACAGGCGCGCGCGGCAAACGCCGATCTGGTCGTGACCTTCGGCGGCGGATCGACCACCGATGCCGGCAAGATGGTGCGTCTGGCGCTGCGCCACGATCTGACCGAGGTGCCGGATTTCGACCGCTACGCGATCCAGGTCATGCCGGACGGGCGCCGCGTCGCCCCGACATTCGATGGCCCGAACGTGCCGCAAATCGCCATCCCCACCACGCTGTCGGCCGGGGATTTCAATGCCATCGCCGGCTGCACCGATACGCGCACGATGTTGAAGCAGCTCTATGCCAGCCCGACCGCCATTCCCAGGGTGGTGGTGCTGGATCCCGCGATGACCTTGCGCACGCCGCAATGGCTATGGCTTTCGACCGGTATTCGGGCGCTGGATCACGCCGTCGAGTCGGCCTGCGCCCTGGATGCCGATGTGCGTTCGATGTCCGAGTCGCTGGGCGCTATCCGCCTGCTGACCAAAGCGTTGCCGCGCAGCGTTACCGATCCAACGGACCTGGGCGCGCGGTTGGAGGCGCAGTTGGCGATGTGGATGTCGATGGAACACCATCGCTACGGCGTGTCGAAAGGCGCCTCGCACGGGATCGGGCATGTGCTGGGCGGCACCTGCAACGTGCCGCACGGCTATACCTCCTGCGTTATGCTGCCGGCCGCGATGCGCTTCAATCTGCCGGCGAATGCACCGCAGCAGGCCCTGGTGGCCGAGGCCATGGGCCAACCCGGCCGCCCGGCCGCCGACGTGCTGCACGAATTCATCGCCGGCCTGGGCATGCCCCGCACGCTGGCGGCCGTCGGCGTGACCCCCGACATGTTCGAAACCGTGGCGAAAGCGGCGCTGTTAGATCATTACCTGCATACAAATCCTCGGCCGATCCATGGGATCGAGGATATTCTGGAAATCCTGCGCGCCGCCGCCTGAGCAGATGCCTCGGGCAAAAAATTCCGAAAATCCCGCGCGCCGTTAACCGTTCGTTAACCTCGGCCTGCCATGTTGCGAAAACCGGAGCGACCGTCGGCGCTCGGGATCGCATACCCGAACGAACGGCAGCAGTCGCCCGACAGGCCCAGAGGAAAGTCCCCATGCGTTTCGAACGCGTTCCCGTTGCTATTCGTCTGCATTTTGCAACTATAACGGCCGTCCTGGCGCTGATCGTGTTCTCGCTCGGCGTCTATGTCATGACGTCCGAGCGGATCGTCGCAACCCGGGTTGCGTCGCTACGGCAGGTAACGGAGGCCGCGACCTCGATCGTTGCCGGCTTCGAAGCGCGGGAACGGGCCGGGCAGATGACCAGGCAGGACGCGCAAAGCGCCGCTGCCGCTGCCCTGCGCAGCCTGCGTTACGACACCGCCGATTACGTCTGGATCAACGACATGACCCCGCGCGTCGTCATGCACCCGACCTCCCCCAAGTTGGAGGGGCAGGATGTCGGAGGCCTGACCGATCCCGCCGGCAAGCGGATGTTCGCCGCTTTCGTCGATGTCGTGCGCAACGAAGGGGCCGGTATGGTGCCCTACCTCTGGCCACGGCCGGGAGATACGGCGCCGGTGCCGAAATTGTCCTATGTGAAAGGCTTCGCACCCTGGGGCTGGGTTGTCGGCACCGGTGTCTATATCGACGATGTCATTGCCGCGCAGCGAAGGGTGGCCATTGGACTGGCGATCGCGACATTGCTGACCAGCTTGCTGGTTGGGGTGGTGACCTGGTTCCTCGGGCGCGGCGTATCCCGGCCGGTGCGGGCACTGACAGCGGCGACCGAACAAATGGCGCAGGGCGAACTGGGCAACGACATTCCCGGTATGACCCGAGGCGATGAGTTCGGCGCTCTCGCCCGATCGCTGGATGTCCTGCGCCATCATGCCCGCGAACGTACGCGGTTGGAACAGGCGGCGGCAGCGGAACAGGCGGCGAAAGACCGACGGCAATCGGTCATGGAACAATATACGCAGGAATTCGGCGCATCCGTGTCCGGCGTTCTGGCGACCTTGGTTTCCGCCTCCGACGACATGCGCGGCACCGCCGATGCCATGACCACCGCCGCCGAACGCACCCGCACACAGTCCAACCAGACCGCGCTCGGCGCCGGGGAAGCAACCCGGAACCTGACCTCGGTTGCCGCCGCGACCGAGGAAATGGCAGCCAGCGCCGAGGAAATCGCCCGTCGCGTGCGCGAAGTGACCGACGCCGCGCAGACCGCCGTTCTCGCGGCGACCCGGTCGGACGGTATGGTCAAGGGGTTGATCGCGTCGGCCGACGAAATCGGCAATGTCGTTCAGATGATCGCCAATATCGCCAGCCAAACCAACCTGCTGGCACTGAATGCCACCATCGAGGCAGCCCGAGCGGGGGAGGCCGGGAAGGGCTTCGCCGTGGTGGCGAACGAGGTGAAAACGCTTGCTGCGCAAACCCACAAGGCAACCGCCGAAGTCGGCGCTCGCATCGACGCGATCCGCGTTTCCACCCACGACGCCGGGGCCGCCATCGCCGGCGTGGGGGAAGCCATCCATCGCGCCCACGATGCGGCGGCGGATATCGCGGCCTCGATCGAGCAGCAGGGCATCGCGACCCGGGAAATCGTCGTCGCCGTTCAATCCGTCTTCGCCGCGACCGAGGGGGTGACCCGTTCCATGGGCGAACTCTCCGATGTCGCCGACGAAGCCGGTGTCGTCAGCCGCACCCTGCTGGGGTCCGCCGACGCCGTGCGCGCGCAGACCACCACCCTGCGAGAGGAGGTCGATCAGTTCCTCCAGGCCACCCGAAACGCGGGAGAAAATCGCCGCAAATACGAACGGGTGCCGGCAGCGGGGATGCGCTGCGTGCTGCGCTATACGATCGGCGGGCGTTCCCGATCGGAACCGCTGACCGCGATCGACCTGTCGCGCGGCGGAGTTGGCTTGGAAAGCACCTTGGGCTTGCCATCCGGCCTTGACGTACTCATCGATCTGCCCGGCATCGATCGTCCCCTCTCCGCTCGGGTTGCCCGCATCGAGGGCGGGCGCATGGGGCTGGCATTCCGCCAGGACGACGCGACCTGCGCGCTGACCGATAAAGTGTTGGCCGACCTAGAAACCGCGCGTTCGAACACCGCCCGGCGGGCTGCCTGAGCCGGGGCAGTCACCGGTCGAGCGCGGTCCGGTCGCGCAATAACCGCAGAATCCGTTCCGGCGTCAGCGGTTGCCGGTCGGCCACCGCCCCGAACGGCGCGAGCGCGTCGTTCACCGCCAGCGTCACCGCGCCGACCGCCCCCATGACCCCGCCTTCCGACATGCCCTTGCTGCCGGTGGGCGTGCGGGTGTTCGGGGTGTGACGGGATACGATTTCGATGGCCGGCAGATCGGCGGCCGTTGCTAACCCGTAATCCATCAAACTGCCGGTGACGTTGTGGCCGTCCGCGTCGTAGACGATGCACTCCCGTAATGCCCCGCTGAGGCCCATCGCCACCGCACCGTGTTGCTGCCCGGCGACGATCGCAGGGTTGAGCATGGTGCCGCAATCCTCAGCCAGGAGGTATCGCTCGGGGGTTACCAATCCCGTTTCGATATCGACCACGACCTCGCAGAGATGGGTCGCGTTGGCAAAGGTCATTGGCGGCGGATCGAAGGCGCGGTGGGCTTCCAATCCCGGTTCCATGCCGGGCGGCAGGCGGGCGGGATCGAAATAGGCGATGCGAGCGATCTGCGGCAGGGTCCATCCAGCATCCTGCCAGACCCCGTCCAACAGGCGTTGCAACCGCCCGTCGTGCAGGCGCAGGTCGTCGGCGGCATTCAGGCCCAGCAAAGCGGCACCGATGGCGCATACCTTGCGCTGTAGGGTCTGCCCCGCCAGATACAGCACCGATCCTCCGGCGGTGCCGCCGCGCGCGCCCCGACTGCCCATGCCGTAGGGGGCAATGTCGGTGTTGCCCATCCGCATGCGAACCGTTTCGGCGGCGACTCCCAGCCCGCCGGCGACCGCCTGGGCCAATGCCGTTTCGTAACCTTGCCCCGATCCCATCAGCCCGCAGGACGCATCGATCGCGCCCGACGGTGCGACCTTGACCCATCCCGCCTCATACCCCGATCCTGGAATACCGGACCGCTTGTAGAACGCCGAGCCATAGGTGCTGGATTCGACGACGGAACAAACGCCGAGGCCGCGATAGATGCCGCGCGTCCGGTCCTCGGTCTGTCTTTTCCGGAACGATAAGACATCGAACCTGTCCAGAGCCGCGTCGAAAACGGCCAAGGGGGCGATATCCTGCAGGGCCACGCCTTCGAGCATCGGGAACGGCAGGTCGTCGTCGCGCAGCATATTGAGGCGGCGTACGGCGATCGGATCCAGCCCGAGTTCTCGGGCGACCGCGTCGATCGTGCCGTCCATGACCCAACTGCCCATGGCCATCGGCGCACGCATCGGAGCCGCGCCGCATTTGTTGGTCAGAACGATCTGCATGTCGTACGAATAGGCCTCGATCCGGTACGGGCCGGTCAGCGACAGCACCATCATGCGCACGAGGTAATTCGCCGGGAAAAAGCAGTATGCGCCGAAATCTTCGACGACCTCGACAGCCAGCGCGGCAATGCGGCCGTCGCGATCCACAGCGGCTTTGGCAACGACCGTTTGTTCGCGGGCATGGGCGCTGGCCAGCAGATTCTCCCCGCGGTCTTCCCGCCAGCGCACCGGTCGTTTCAGAACACGGGACAAAGCGGCGCAGGCGAGGTCTTCCCGTTGCAGCACGATCTTTTGCCCGAAGGCGCCGCCGACATCGGGGGAGATCGCGGTGATCTGCGTTTCCTCCAGGCCCATGCGGATTGCCAGGGCGGTCCGATACGGGTGCGGTGCCTGGTTGCCGATATGCATCGTCAGGTGCTGTTGGCCTTCGTCCCAGATGGCGCAGCAGCCGCGCGGTTCCATGGGGACATGGGTTTGTCGATGCTGATGGAACCGCGCTTCCACCACGCGATGGGCAGTTGCGAAACGACCGGCGACATCGCCGATCCGATCGCCTTGTGCGGCGACGCGGTTAGTGCCGAGTGCCGCATCGACCAGCGGCGCGCCCTCGGCCAGGGCAGCGGCGACCGAAACGACGGCGGGCAGGGGTTCGTAGTCCACGACGATCCGTTCGGCGGCGTCCTCGGCGGCGACGCGATCGCGGGCCACGATTACCGCGACCAGATCGCCGTCGAACCGAACTTTTTGTGTCGGCATGGCCTCGTTCACGACCGGCAGCAGGCCCTCGACATCCGGCGCCAGTCGGCCTGGTACGGTCCAGCGCGCAAGGTCGGCGCCGGTGGCCACCATTTCGACCCCGGGCACCGCCAGCGCGGCCGTCGTATCGATGGTGCGGATCAGCGCATGGGCATGCGGCGAGCGCACGAACCGGGCGATCAGGGCGCCGGCAAATCCCATGTCGTCGAGGTAGCGCCCCTGCCCGGTCAGAAATCGGGCATCTTCCCGCCGCAGCAACCGTTGCCCGATGGCGGTCATGCGACCGACGCGTCGATCCGAGCAATGAGATCGGCTGGAAGGGGGCCGGCAGCGGCGGCGGCGATGCAGCCGGCCAGTTCGGCGCGGTTTTTCACCCCCAGCACCAGCGTGTCGATCGGCAGCGACAGGGCGTAGCGATGCGCGACGATGGCGGGGTCTTCCCCCAGTTCGGCGCATAATTTTCGGAAGCCGGCGGCTTTTGCGTAATCCAGCACTTCCGGATGGTCGGCCGGCAAATCGCGATCGATCGCCGCCGTCAGTGCCCCCGCCTGCACCGCTCGGATTCCCATCGTGCCGATCCCCCGAGCGCGCGCGACCGCCGCGATTTCCCGCGCGCGGCTCGGTCCCTCGTAAAATTTGAGCCCGCCGGGCGAGTCCAGCAAATTGGCGATGCATTGCACCGCCGCTGGTTTGGGGTCCTGGCGCAGCACGTCGAGGATGGCGTCGGGATGGCCGATGCCGGTTATGCCCCAGGCGCCGATTAGACCTTCTTGCACGAATTTCTCGAACAGCGGGCGGACGTGGTCGACGAACATCGGGTAGGGGGTGAACCGTTCGATGGCGTCCTTGTTGCTCCACATCGGATGCCCGTCCGGCACGATGTTGGAATGCAGGAAGAACAGATCGATGCGATCGAGTTGCAACAGCCGCAGGCTGGCTTCGATGGATTGGCGGAAGATCGACTCGATCCGGGCGGTCGGTGGATTGCCCAGATTGCACTTGGTCGTGACCTTGACCCCGGCCGGCAACCGACCGCCGAACGCCGCGCCGACGACGCTTTCCGCCTTGCCGTCGCCGTAGCGGGGGGCGAGGTCCAACAGGTTAATGCCGGCATCCACGGCGTCCTTCACGGTCGCCACGCATTCGTCGAAGGTTGTCTGCCCCCACAGCATGCCCAGGCCGCCGCCGCCGAGCGTGAGCGGGGATACCGGAAAGAGGGAGCCGAAGGGGCGGAGTTGCATGGGTTGCCTCGATGCGCGCGGTTTGTTCGACGGCGTGTATAACGCCCATCGGGTGGTGGCGAAACGGCCAGGACGCGATACGATTTTGCGCTGGAAACCGTCGATGCGCCGAAACGCCGTTGACACACGCCGGACGCCCGCTATAACCGCGCCTCTCCGGTCGCCGGGCGTCCCCCGAGCGGCCCGTGCAGGCTTGGAAAGTTCGACATATGTTTGCTGTGATCCGCACCGGCGGGAAACAGTATCGCGTTACTCCGAACGCGGTGCTGAAGGTTGAGAAGCTGGAAGCCGAACCCGGCTCGACCGTGACGTTCAACGACGTCCTTGCGATTGGCGGCGAGGGCGGTCTGACCCTGGGCGGCCCGACCGTGCCCGGCGCCAGCGTCACCGCAACGGTGATCGCGCAGGACCGGCTGGACAAGATCATCATCTTCAAGAAGCGCCGCCGGCAGAACAGCCGCCGCCGCAATGGCCATCGCCAGCACGTGACCGTGCTGCGTGTCGCCGAAATCGTCGCAGCGTAAGCAGCAGGGGATCTCACCATGGCACATAAAAAAGCAGGCGGTTCCTCCCGCAACGGGCGCGATACCGAGGGCCGCCGTCTCGGACTGAAGAAGTCCGGCGGGCAGGCTGTGACGGCCGGCAACATTCTGCTGCGTCAGCGCGGCACACAGTGGTACCCCGGCACCAATGTCGGCATGGGCCGCGATCACACGATCTTCGCCCTGGTCGATGGCGTCGTGACCTTCAAGCGTCGCTCCGAAGGCAAGGTGCATGTGTCCGTGACCCCGGTGGCCCTGGCCGCCGAGTAACGCCGCACCCCTTTTACGACAGTTCGGCGGGGGTCGGCATGTGCCGGCCCCCGTTCTGTTTTTCTGGTATCCCGTCATGAAGTTCCTCGATCAGGCCAAGATTTATCTGCGCTCCGGCGACGGCGGCGACGGCACGATCGCATTCCGGCGGGAAAAATTCATCGAATTCGGCGGACCCGACGGCGGCAACGGCGGCCGAGGCGGCGATATCGTGTTCGAAGCGCTGCAAAATCTGAACACGCTGATCGATTTTCGCTACACCCAGCATTTCCGCGCACCGAAAGGCGGCAACGGGTCAGGCAGCGACCGGACCGGCCATGGCGCGCCCAATGTCACGATCGCTGTCCCGATCGGCACCCAGATCTTCGCCGACGACCAGGAAACGATGCTGGCCGACCTGGATCATCCGGGCATGCGGATCACCCTGCTGCAAGGCGGCGACGGCGGATTCGGCAATACCCATTTCAAATCCTCCACCAACCGCGCCCCGCGCAAAGCCACCAAAGGCTGGCCGGGGGAGGAACGTTGGATATGGCTGCGCCTGAAACTGATCGCCGATGCCGGTTTGGTCGGGCTGCCGAACGCCGGCAAATCGACCTTCCTGGCCGCGTCCTCCGCCGCTCGGCCCAAGATCGCCGATTACCCCTTCACCACCCTGCATCCCCAGTTGGGCGTCATTCGGCTGTCGATGTCGGAAGAATTCGTCCTCGCCGATATCCCCGGCCTGATCGAAGGGGCGCACGAGGGTGCCGGCCTCGGCGATCGGTTCCTGGGCCATGTCGAGCGCTGCGCCGTGCTGCTGCATCTGGTCGATGGCGCGGCAGGCAACTGTGTGCAGGCCTGGCGCACGGTGCGGGAGGAATTGCTCGCCTACGGGGGCGGGCTGGCCGAGAAGCCCGAGTTGATCGCCCTGAACAAATCCGACGCCATGACCCCGCGCGAAACATCCGCTCGGCTGGCAGCCCTGCGTAAAGCATCCGGCGCCACGGTCATGACCATGTCCGGCGCCACCGGCCAGGGCGTGCCCGAAATGTTGCGTGCCCTGCAAAATATCATCTCGGCGGAGCGGCGGGAGAAGGCGGCTTGATCTCGCTGGCCGACGCGCACCGTATCGTTGTCAAGATCGGCAGCGCACTGGTTGTCGATCAGGCCAACGCAACCCCGCGCACCGGCTGGCTGACCGGCGTAGCCGCCGATATCGCCGCGTTGCGCGCACGCGGCGTCGATGTGATCGTGGTGTCGTCGGGTGCCATCGCCCTCGCGCGGCCGGTCCTGGGTCTCGCACGCAAGCGGTTGAAGCTGGAAGAAAAGCAGGCTGCGGCGGCGGTCGGGCAGATCCAGTTGGCGCAGGCCTGGAGCCACGCGCTATCCGCCGTCGGCCTGACCGCCGCGCAGTTGCTGCTGACCCCCGACGATACCGAGGATCGGCGCCGCTATCTGAACGCGCGCGCCACGCTGGAGACATTGCTGGGCCTGGGCTGCATCCCGGTGATCAACGAAAACGACACCGTCGCCACCGCCGAAATCCGCTTCGGCGACAACGACCGACTCGCCGCTCGGGTGGCCGAAATGGTTGGGGCCGATCAACTCATTCTGCTGTCGGACATCGATGGTCTCTATACCGCCGATCCCCGCCGCGACCGTACAGCCGCCCATATTCCCGTGGTCGAAACGCTGACCCCGGAAATCGAGGCCATGGGGGGCGATCCGCCGCCCGGCTATTCGTCGGGTGGCATGCGCACCAAGCTTGTGGCTGCGCGCATCGCGACCCAGGCGGGATGCGCCATGGCGATCGCCATCGGCAACAAATCCAATCCCCTGGCCGATCTGGAAAATGGCGCGCGCTGCACCTGGTTCCTGCCCGCGCCGGAAGGCCGCAGCGCCCGCAAGCGCTGGATCGCGGGGGTGTTGGCCCCGCTGGGCACATTCCAGGTGGATGCCGGCGCCGCACGCGCCCTGGCGGCCGGTAAATCCCTGCTACCGGCAGGGGTGCGGGACGTTCGCGGCGCCTTCGCGCGGGGCGATGCCGTCACCATCGAGGGACCGGACGGCGCGGTTCTGGCGCGCGGCCTGTCGGCCTATGCCAGCGAGGACGCCGCACGCATCGCCGGGCACCGATCGGAACGAATCGCCGCGATCCTGGGCTGGCGCGGGCGCGACGAAATGGTGCATCGCGACGATCTGGTTTTATTGTAGATCCGGTTTCATTTTAGAGTCAGGCGCCCGAGCGATCTATGCCAACACGCCCAATCCGCGCAGTCGTTCGATGTCGGCGGTAGAATAGCCTGCCTCCGCCAGCACGGCAGCGCCGTGTTCGCCGATCCCCGGGGCGCGGCGAGGGGCGACCTTGTCCTCCCCGTCCAGGTGGAACGGGGCCGACACCGTCAGGCCCTGACCATCGGCGAAGGGCACCAAGGCGCCGCAATGCACCATCTGGGCGTCGTCCAGGATCTCGTCCACCTTGCCGACAATGCCGAAGGTCACGCCGACGCCATCCAACAGGCTGCGCCATTCCGCCAGGGTCCGGGTCGCGAACACCGTGTCCAGAACATCGACCAGCGCCCGCGCATTCTGTTTGCGGGCGGCGTCGGAGGCGAAGCGAGGGTCGTTGGTCAGCTCCGGCCGGCCGATCGCTTCCATGAAGCCTTTGAGCTGCCGTTGCTCGTTGTACAGCGCCATGATGAACCAGCGGTCGTCGGCGGTGCGATAGTGGTTGGCGAAGGCGTTCGGCACCTCCAGCCGGGTCGGGCGGTGCGGCACGTGGTCGCCAAACAGCCGCGTTTGCACGGCGCAGGCATTGGCCCAAAGCCCGTTCTGCAACAGCGACGATTGCACCAGCCCGCCGAGGCCGGTCTTTTCCCGCCGGTAGAGCGCGGTGACGATGGCGGCATACAGTGCGGTGCCGCTGGGGTGGTCGCCCATGCCGGCCATCGATCGCGCCGGCTCATAGCTATCGTAGGCCCGCACCATGTCCATCAGGCCGGTGCGCGCCCAGTAGGCGGTCGAGTCGAAGCCGGTCTTCGCCGCCTCGTCGCCGTGTTCGCCATAGGCGGTGAAGGATGCGTAGATCAGTCGCGGGTTCAGCGGCAGCAGTTGGGTGTGTGCCAACCCGAGGCGTTCGCGCACCGGCAGCGGGAAATTGGTCACGAACACGTCTGCGCCGGCCACCAGTCTATGCAGCGCCGCGCGGCCCTCGTCGTGCTTCAAATCGAGCGCCAGACTGCGTTTGTTGCGGGACGTCAGCTGCCAGTAATAATCGGTCGGAGCGGCCGGGTTCGGCCCGCGTCCGCGCCAAGGATCGCCGACGCCCGGCGGTTCGATCTTGATGACGTCGGCGCCGAAGTCGGACAGGATCGTGGTCGCGGCCGGGCCGGCGATCCAACTGGCGCAGTCAATCGCTTTCAGGCCGGCGAACAGGTTCTCGGACATTGTGGTTCCCCCTTGCGTTGCGACGACGCTACAGGCACTCGGGCGCGGATAGAAGCGCCCGGTCGGCGCTATTTTGCCGGTGCGCCGGCAGGACGTTTCCCGAACGCTCCCGGTTAGACGTCGAGATAAGCGCGCAATTCGTGCATTTTTCCGTCCCGCCATTCGATGACATCGACCCCGGTCAGCACCTTGCCGTCGAGGGTCAGCACGAACTCGATCAAGGTGGTGTCGCCGTCCTGGTAAATATTGCGCGCGACAAAAGACAACGCCTCGCACGACGCGAAAATACCCCGCACCGCATCGATCGCTGCCGCGCGACCTTCGATACGCACGATGATCGGGTCCTCCAGCGCGAAATCCTCGGCCATCAGGGCGGCGCAGGCGTCGGCGTCCTTGGCATCGAACGCAGCGACGTAGGCGCGAGCGAGGTCTTTGAGCATGGCAGCAACTCCGATTTTACGATCCGCCCATGTCGCACGAAGCGACTCAGATGGGCAAACGTACGCCAGACATAACGACGGGCGGGCATGACGCCGGGCGGGCGATAGGCTAAACGCCGCCGGATGATCCGCCTCACCACCGCATCCCCCGACTTCGAACCCGCTTTCGCCGCCCTGCTCGGCCAAGCCCGCGAAACCACGGAAACCGTCGATAAGGCGGTGTCCGCCATCGTTGCCGATGTGCGCGCGCGTGGCGACGCGGCGCTGTTCGATTATACCGCCCGGTTCGACCGGCACACCCCCATCGCGCTGCGCATCGCCGAGGCCGAAATCGATGCTGCCACGGCCAGCATACCGGCGGAACTGGCGCGGGCGCTGGACCTCGCGGCCACCCGGATCGAGGCGTTTCACAAAGCCCAATTGCCGTCCGACCTGAAAATGACCGATGCGGCCGGCTTGACCCTGGGGATGCGCTGGGGCGCGTTGGACTCAGTCGGGATTTACGTGCCGGGCGGCAAAGCCGCCTACCCGTCGTCGGTGTTGATGAATGCGATTCCAGCCCGAGCGGCGGGGGTGTCGCGAATTGCGATGTGTGTGCCGACACCGGATGGGGTGTTGAATCCGTTGGTCCTCGCCGCTGCGCGCCGTGCCGGCGTGTCGGAGGTTTACCGCGTGGGCGGGGCGCAAGCCGTCGCGGCGTTGGCCTATGGGACCAGGTCCATCGCCCCGGTCGATCGCATCGTCGGACCGGGCAATGCCTACGTGGCCGAGGCCAAGCGTCAGGTGTTCGGCCGTGTCGGCATCGATAACATCGCCGGCCCGTCCGAGGTTGTCGTCCTGGCCGATGCCGCCAACGATCCCCGCCGGGTCGCCATCGACCTGATGGCGCAGGCCGAACACGACGAAGCGGCACAGTCCATTCTGATCACCGATAGCGCCGCCTTCGCCGATGCCGTCGCGGCGGCGGTACTGGCGGAAATCCCGACCCTGCCACGGGCGGCGATCGCCGGGGCAAGCTGGGATGCCCACGGTGCCATTGTGCTGGTGCGCGATTGGGACGAGGCCATCGCACTGGTGGACCGGCTGGCGCCCGAGCATTTGCAGATCATGCTGCCGGAGCCGGAGACGGTTTTTGCGCGGGTCCGCCATGCCGGTGCCGCGTTCCTGGGGGCCTATTGCCCGGAAGCGGTCGGCGATTATGTCGGCGGGCCGAACCATGTGCTGCCCACCGGACGCACCGCCCGCTTTGCGTCGGGCCTGTCGGTGTTCGATTTCCTCAAGCGTACAACTTGGATATCGGCCGATAGTGCGGCGCTGGAACAGGTCGGGCCGGCGGCGGTCGCCCTGGCCGAGGCGGAAGGTTTGCAGGCGCACGCTCGTAGCGTGGCGATCAGGCTGCAAGGGAAAACTTGACCTTTACGGCGCCGATCATCATGTTCCGCGCGAATTGAACAGACAATGAGGCCCGATGTCCAAAGAAGACATGATCGAATTCAGCGGCACGGTGATGGAGCTGCTGCCCAACGCCATGTTCCGCGTGAAGCTCGACAACGAACACAGCATCCTCGCGCATACCAGCGGCAAGATGCGTAAGAACCGCATCCGCGTGCTGGCGGGCGACCGGGTGAATGTCGAAATGACGCCATACGACCTGAGCAAGGGACGTATCACCTTCCGGTTCAAGTAGGTGTCGGTTCCTCCGCTGGTGCTGGCGTCGTCCAGCCCGCGGCGCCTGATGCTCCTGGCGCAGCTTGGCATTACGCCTGCCCGCGTCGTCTCCCCCGATATCGACGAAACGCCGCACCGGGACGAGCAGCCTCGCCTCTACGCGCAGCGTATGGCGCGCGCCAAAGCGGCGGCGATTGCCGAACCCGGCGCTTTCGTCCTGGCCGGCGATACCGTGGTCGCAGTGGGGCGCCGCATTCTTCCCAAAGCCGAAACCGAAGCCGATGCGCGCCTGTGTCTGGGGCTGCTGTCCGGGCGCCGCCATCGCGTGCTGACCGGCATCGCCCTGACGGAACCGGGCGGTCGCACGATGGAGCGGCTGTCGGAAACGGTTGTGACCTTCGCCCGCCTGACTGCCGCCCAGACCGAGGCGTTCATCGCCAGCGGCGAGTGGCAGGGCAAGGCCGGTGGCTACGCGATCGACGGCCGGGCCGCGAGCTTCGTCCGGGCCTTGTCCGGCAGTTTCTCCGGCGTGGTCGGCCTGCCATTGTTCGAAACCGCGCAACTGCTGCGGGGGTTCGGCTGGGCGGTGCCGTGAGCGCGACTCGCATCCTGGCGTCGTGCAGCCCCGGGGAGGTCCGGGTCGCCGCGATGCGCGGGCAGAAAATGCTGGATTACGCGATCTGGCGCCCAGGCCTGCCGGACGGGGTCGGCGACATCCACATGGGGCGGGTGACTGCCATCATGCCATCGATGGCCGGGGCGTTCGTGGCGCTGGTCGATGGCGACGGCTTCCTCCCCGATAGCGAGGGCGCCAAGGGCCTGACCGAGGGCACCATCCTGCCCGTGCGGGTAACCCGAGCGGCGCAGGGCGGGAAGGGGCCGCGTTTGAGCGCGCGGTTTGCGGGGCCGATCGAAGTCGAAACCGTCGGGCAGATCCGGCGCGGACCCGGCGCGGTGGAGCGTTTCGCCGCCGCCCACCCCGATGCTGTCGTGTCGATCGACGATCCCGGCGTCGCGTCGCGGCTGCCGATCCGCTGCACGATCGTATCCCGTGCCTTCGACGACGATGTCGAGTCGGCGGTCGAGGCGCTGTCCGACTCCGTCGTCGCTCTACCGGGCGGGGCGCGGCTATCCATCCATCCAACCCCGGCGCTGGTCGCCATCGACACCGACACCGGCGCGCGGCAGGACATGCATGCGGCGTTCAACCGTTCGATCGTTCCGGCGATCGCGCGGGAAATCCGGCTGCGCAACCTGTCGGGCGCCATTGTCGCCGACCTCGCGGGGATGCCGATGCGCAAGCGTGGCGCATTGGGTCCGGCGATCGCGGCGGCGCTGGCCGACGATCCGCTGAAGCCTCGGTTTCTGGGATTTTCGGCCCTGGGGCTGGCGGAAATCCTCCGCACCCGCATCCATCCCCCGCTGCACGAAATGTTGGCCGGGCCGCACGCCGCAGGGCTGGCCGCGCTGCGCCGGATTGCCGCCGATCTGGATCCCGATCCGCGCCGCCTGCCGGCCCTGCATGCGGCGCCGGCAGTGGTCGAGGCCCTGCAACGCGATCCCGTCGCCCTGGCCGACCTGGCCCGTCGCACCGGCCGGCGCCTGACGCTGCGATCCGACCCGTCCGCATCCGGTACCGATTGGCGATTGGAGCAAGAGCATGGCTGACCCGCGTTGCCCGATTTGCGGCAAACCCCCCATCCCCACCAACCGTCCCTTTTGCAGCAAGCGCTGCTCGGACGTGGATTTAGGCCGATGGTTGACCGGTCGTTACGTGATTCCCGGCCCACCCGAGGAATTGGACGAAGACCCACCGCCATCGCCGGAAGCGGCTTGATCCCCCTGTCATGTTGGGGTAATCACCCAGCCTCCGCTGCGGGGTTCCCGGCGGAACAGGGCCCAGGTAGCTCAGTTGGTAGAGCATGCGACTGAAAATCGCAGTGTCGGTGGTTCGATTCCGCCCCTGGGCACCATTCTAACCCCCGCCCGCTCAGCCGACCGCCAGGCAGAATAAATCCTGGCAGCGATCCGGCAGCAAATATTCTTCCCAGCTCTTGCCGCCGTCGCTTGTGCCGAACACCTGCCCGACTCGGGATACGCAATAGACCCGATCGGCATCGCGCGGGTGCAGCGCCACCGCCATCATCGTGGCCCGCGCCTGCACCCCGTGGTCGAACCGCCGCCAGTTCCGACCGCCGTCGTCGGATCGGTACAACGAACCATCCCGGCTGCGCGAGGCCGGGCTGAAACAGCCGTACATGACATTCGGGTCCTGCGGCGACACCCGCACATCCCGCCCGTACGTCAGTGGCGAGAACCTGCCGATCTGCATATCGTCCCAATGCGCGCCACGGTCGTCGCTGCGGAACAAACCCATGCGGCAGGCCATGAAAACGCTGTCGGGGGCGGCGGGGCTGACCTCGATCGCGTGGCCGTCCAGCATCCCTTCCGCCTTGACCGTGGTGCGCAAATGGTTGGTCAAATGCGGGCGCTCGGCCAAGGCCAGCAGATCGGCGGAGGTATCTTCCCAGGTCTCGCCGCCATCCAGCGATCGCATGGTGCCATCGACCTCCAGCGTTGCGTAAAGGATATCGGCCTCGGTCGGGTGCGCCGCCAGACGCATGACGCGGCAGGGGAAGGGCATGACGATGCGCCCGGGCATGCCGGGATCGGGCAGCGCGCGCCACGTTTCGCCGGCATCGTCGGACCGATACACCCCGACCGGGGCGCCGCCGATATACAAGCGGCGATGCTGCGCCGGATGCACCAGGATCGACCACGCCTGCACCCCCGGGAATGGGAAATTCATGCGTTTCCAATGCGCGCCGTGGTCGTGGCTGACATAGGGGCCGGTTTTGGTGCCCAGATACACAGTCGCCGGGTCCGCCGGATGCACCGTAATCGCATGCACGTCGGTATCGGCTGGCAATCCGTCTGTCAGTTTGGTCCAAGCCCCGCCATCCACCGCTCGGCGAAAAATTCCGCCTTCGGTCCCTTCGCGAATCCAGGCAGTCCCGGCATAAATATAGCCCGATGCAGTCGGCATGGCGTTTCCCTCCAGCTTATCGCCATCCTACCGACCCATCGGGAGGAACCGCAACGTGAGCGACCCAACACCGCGCCCGACCATCGAGCACCGGGATTTTCGCCCGATCCACATCTCCGGTTACGAACGGGCGGCGAACGATTTCTACCCCACCCCCGCCTGGGTGACCGAAACGCTGCTGCGCCACGCCCCCCTCCGAGGCCCCGTCTGGGAACCCTGCTGCGGCGACGGCGCCATCGCTCGTGTCATCGAAGCGGCCGGCCTGCGGGTGGAGGCGACCGATCTCGGCGATCGCGGCTACGGCAGCGGCGGGGTCGATTTTTTCGCCCAGACGGCCGTGCCCGCAGGCTGCCAGGCGATCGTGACCAATCCGCCGTACGGCGATGGCGGGGCGGAGCGGACATCGCGGCGGGCGTCGTCGCAGTTGCTGGCCTTCGTGCGGCACGCCATCGCTCTGACCGAGGCGTCGAACGGCCAACTCGCGCTCCTGGTGCGCTTTACCTGGATCGCCGGTCAGCGAGCGGCGGCGCTGCTGTCCGCCGGGCCGTTGGATAAAGTGGTGGTGCTGACGCACCGCATTATGTGGTTCGATATGGGCCCGGACACGAAGAACGGCCAGCACCATCACTGCTGGCTATTCTTCGACGCCCAACGGGACCGCGCGAAACCGCCGGAGGTCGTTTTCGGGTAGTGTTATATCGACCCGTGCAGGGTCGGACGGCGACGGCGCGCGATAGCCGCAGGCGAAATTACCAGCTCACGGGTTCACGGGTGACGTGGACGGTGCCGTTGCCGGTCAGGCGTACCACGTTCACGGTTTTCGCCAGATCGGGGGAGCCGGAGTAGTAAGCGGGTACCGAACCGGTGCCCACCTGGGCCGGGCGATTCCAATGGCCGAGCGCGAGGTAGTCGGCGCGGGTTGCTTCGATCTCGGCGTTGGAGATCAGCCAGGATGGGCGGAGCGGCACAGCGCCGTCGTCCTCGTAATGGCCGTGCGCCAATGCGATATGCCAACGGGCGGTGCGCGGCCGCGGGGTCCGCAGCGGCACCATATTGTCGTAATCGATGTGCGGGTGGCCCCAGATTTCCAGATCGTGATGCGGGAAATGCACCGCCTGTTCGTGCGTCACGCCGATGATATGGACATTGTGCAGATCGGCCATGCCGCCGCGTAGCCAGACGCTATCCTTGGTGATGGGATCGTGGTTCCCCGGCAGCACGACGACCGGGCGGCCGGCATCGGCCAGCAGCGCGACGCAACGATCGATAATCGCCGGCGGTTGGCGATTGTTATCGAAAATATCGCCGACCAGCAGCACGTAGGACGCGTTGTGGGTTTTGCCGGCCTCCAACACGATGCGCAGGCCGGTGGTGCCGTCGTCGCCATAGGTCATGTCGGCGGGGTCGCTGTCGACGTGCAGGTCGGAACTATGCACAAGCACGATATCGGAGGCGTCGGTCACAATCTTCGATCCATTCGACGAGGTTGGCAGCAGAAAGCCCTCGCTGGCCCGTCGCGTCAAGTTCGGCTAGCGTCCGGTCCGAGGATAACCCCCGAGGATAACCCCCGAGGATAGGCCCCGAGGATAGCCCAGGAGCACGCGCCCATGATCGACCTGCATTATTGGCCCACGCCCAACGGCAAGAAGGTGACCATCTTGCTGGAGGAAGCGCAGATTCCCTACAACATTATCAAATGCAATATCGGCCGGGGCGATCAATTCACGCCCGAATTTCTGGCGATGAATCCCAACCACCGCATGCCGACTTTGGTCGATCGGGCGCCGGCCGATGGTGGCGAGCCGCTGGCGATTTTCGAGTCCGGTGCCATCATGATGTACCTCGCCGAGAAGGTCGGAAAATTCTACCCGCAGGATTTGCGTGGCAAGCACACCGTGCAGGAATGGTTGATCTGGCAGATGGCCAACCAAGGGCCGAAATCCGGTGAATGCGGGCATTTCCGCCGCCTCGATGCGTCGAAGGGCGATCAAACCTATGCCATTACCCGTTTCACCGACGAAGTGAATCGCATGTACGGCGTGCTGAACAACCGCCTGTACAAGAACCGCTATCTGGCCGGCGACCAATACACCATAGCCGATATGATCTGCTATCCCTGGACGATAAACTGGAAGATGCAAGGCCAGGATATCGAAGAATTCCCCTATTTCAAGCGCTGGCAGGACGAGCTTGCTGCCCGTCCCGGCGTGCAGCGCGGCATGGCGGTCGGCGCGGATTTCGCCGAAGATCAATCGAAGCTCTCGCAGGAGGAAAAGGATCGCCGCGCCAAGATGCTCTATAACCAGCGGGCACGGCCGGTGCCGCTGGATGCATAGCATCCTCCCGGCTGGTTGAATGCCACTTACAGTAACGAAATGCAGAACGACAGGATAACCCGCATGGCCGAAGTAGAGTGTTTTTTCGATTGTTCCAGCCCCTGGACCTATTTTGCGGTCCATAGCCTGCTGGAACTGCGCAAGGAAACCGGCGCGACGATCGCGTTTCGCCCGCATCTGGTCGGTGGCGTGTTCAACGCCGTGAACCCGACGGTGCACAATTCCCGCGAAAAGCCGGTGGTGCCGAAACAGGCTTACAGCAAAAAAGACCAGCAGGACTGGGCGCGTTTCCTGGGCATCGCGATGCACTACCGCCCCACCGTTTTCCCGGTGAACAGCGTGAAGATCATGCGCGGATGTTGTTGGCTGGAAGGGACCGACCAACTCGAACCGCTGATGATGGCGGCGTTCCACGCGTATTGGGGCGACGATCTGGATATGTCCAAGGACGACGTGCTGACCGAAATCTGCAAGCGGGCGGGGGTCGATCCGGCCGCCTTCTTCGCGGCGATCGGCGAACAGCCGAACAAGGACCGGCTGCGCAATAACACCGATGAACTGATCGCGCGCGGCGGGTTCGGCTCCCCCACCATATTCGTCGGTGGCGACGACATGTATTTCGGCAATGATCGCATGCCGCTGATCCGCGATTCGGTGCTGCGTCACCGCACATGATCCGATCCCGAATCGACCCTCGGGGTGTCGCGCTGGTCACGGTGGACAATGCCGAGCAGCGCAACGCTTTGGGGAATGCGGGGAAGCGGGAATTGGCGGAGGCGCTGGAAGCCGTTGCCGCCGATCCTGGCTTGCGGGTGGTCGTGCTGACCGGGTCGGGCGATCGCTCGATTTCCGGTCATAACTTCCCGCCTCCCGGATCACGCGAATAAAAACCCGGCACTTGTCTTCAAGAGCTTGAATCCCGCGCGTTTGGCCGTCCCTTCGGTCATTTTTTTGGAAACCATAAGGCTCATATACCATTGTCTGTTGCCCGCAGGCTCGTTGGGTCCGCGCAGGCCACCCTCGTTCAATCGTGGCGCACATCGGAAAATCATCAAGCGCACACGAAGTGACACGGTGTTTGAACGGAGTTGCACGGAGAGGGATTTTCAGGCCCGGGGGCGAGAAAACACCGCCGGTTGGATTAAAAATCCTGAAATTACCAACTCATTGCGCCGAACGTCTATCTCGTTTTCCGTGTCATTTCGTGTGCGCTTGATGACTTTCCCGCAAATGGCACCACTGCGCGGGCATGGCCACAGCCGGTGAAGCAAGTTCTACCCGCCGTCCGATTTCAACAAATAATGCATAAGAGCCAACCATAATGCCTTGAAAAGGCCAGGCAGACCCGGGTTTCCGAAAGTCCTGCTTCGAGCACAGGCCCTCTACGTGCTTGACGGATACAGGGCAACGATATGTTTCGGCCCCCTCACGCCGCGTCCAGGGCGGCGGCGCGGTTGGCCGAACGGCGGATGAAGGAAGCGCTCAAGCCGAAAGCGACCGGCATGCGCCTGCGATCACGCCAAGGATCGCAGGCGCAATTCAATCGAGCAATGTGTCGGAAAACTTTACATCTTTGGAAGATGATTCCGGATGTGGTTTTGTAACCCGCTGTCACTGTTGGTAATGTTGTGATGGCATCATATTTGCATATTCAAAATAGTGTTTTTCGATTGGAGTTTAAACCATGCATGCTCGTTTCTTCCCCCTGTGCGCCGCACAAACCAATACCGTGATGGCACGTTCCGGTTCTGCCCCGGGTCGGCCTTCGCTGTCGTCATCTGCGGGGACGTCAAGAATATCCATACCAACCCGGGCAAGACTCGCCATTTGCGGCGCTTTGTTCTGGATGGGGGTCCTGGTCGGCGTGGTTGCGCCAACGACCGTGATGGCCGCGAATACGACCTGGAGCATATCGTCGAATGCAATTTTCGGCAATTATTATCCGCTGTCCGGTTCATTCACGGTTGATTCCTCGGGAGTGCTTATTTCCGCCGATTTGGATTTCCATAATACCTATACCAACCAGGATGACATCTTTTCAACCAGCTCAAATGCGACGATCGGGTTCGCCACAAATAACCGGTTCCAGGTTAACAGAGCGGTTTCGGAGTCGTTTGGAGCTGTCCAGCTTACTATTAACCTTACTTCTGGCGAAACATTCGCCGATTCGGTCACGACGTTGCAGCTATCGAGCAGCAGTAACGCCCGTACCAACGGTTGCTGTAGCTACCTGAATTCGGCCGCCTACATTACCAACGATTCAATCCCCGAACCCGCCTCGCTCGCGCTGTTTGGCGTTGGCGCCGCGGTTCTCGGCATGGTTCGCCGTCGTCGCGCCTGACGAACCGAGATGAATCTGCTTTATCGGCGGTGCCAACGTTTCGGAAATGGCGACCTTCACCCATGGCCATGCCAGCGAAGGCCCCGCCCTGACGCACCGGGTGTGCGAGGCCATTCGTCGCACGCCGGTACCGACGATCGCCCGTATCAATGGCTATTGTTTCGGGGCCGGGCTGGAAATCGCAGCGTCCTGCGACATGCGGGCGGCATCCGATACCGCCCGGTTCGGCATGCCGGAGGTGTTGTTCGGCCTGCCGTCCGGCATGGAAGCCTGCCTGCTGCCGCAACTCATCGGTTGGGGCAAAACCCGGGAACTGGTGTTCACCGGCCGGCACATCGACGCCCAGGAAGCCGCCGCCTGCCATCTGGTGGAACGGATCGCGCCGCTAGCGGAATTGGATGCCGCCGTCGAGGAATGGGTCGCCGCCATATTGTCGGCCGGTCCGCTGGCAATCCGAGCGCAAAAGGAATTGATCCGGGATTGGGAACGGATGTCGATATCGGACGCGGTGCAGGAAGGGATACGCGCGGTCGCGGCGGCGCATGGAACGGATGAAACCAAACGGCTGATGGGTGCGTTCGTTGCCCGACGGCGGGCGAAACGAAAGGACAGCCCATGAACTGCCAATGCGGTCGCCGCCATCTGATGTTGGGCGCCGGGGCCGCTGCCCTGTTCGGCCCTTCCGCCACCCAGGCGGCCGGCGGTTATCGTCGGATCGATGTGCATCACCATGCCGTGGCGCCGGCGTACCTCGCGGCGGTGAAGGCGGCAAAACTCGACAGTCCGCCACTCAACGATTGGACCCCGGCGCGATCGCTGAACGACATGGATTTGGCGGGCATTTCCACCGCCATGCTGTCCCCCATGCCGCCGCAAGTCGGTTTCCTACCCGCCGCCGAGGCCGCCCAGGTCGCCAGGGAATCCAACGAATGGGCGCGTAAACTGGCCGTCGATCATCCCGGTCGTTTCGGGGTGTTTGCCATGCTGCCGCTGCCGCATATCGACCTGAGCCTGCAAGAAATCGCCTATGCGTTCGATACGCTGAAGGTCGATGGGGTCGGTATCATGACCAGCTACGGCGACAAATGGTTGGGTTATCCCGAATTCGCACCGGTCTTTCGCGAATTGAATCGACGCAAGGCCGTGGTCTACACCCATCCCACCGGGGCGAATTGTTGCGTCAATCTGGTGAAGGGGGTTCCCGATCTGGTAACGGAATCGGGCACCGACACGACCCGTAGTATCGCCAGCCTGATCTTCAGCGGGGCTTCGGCGAAATACAAAGACATTTCGTTCATTTTCTCCCACGGCGGCGGCGTCCTGACCGCTGTGGCGGAACGATTCCGCATCCAGATGGTTAACCCGCCATACAAAAAAGACATAACGCGGGCGATGGTCGATCGCGAATTGAAACGGTTCTTCTACGATACCGCCCAGGTCGCGAACGAGGTGACGATCGAAGCCTTGGCCAAATTGGTCGGTATTTCGCAAATCGTGTTCGGCACGGATTATCCGTATCGCACCGGGGCAGAACATGTCAGCGGACTGAAGAAGCACGAGTTTTCGGATCAGGATCTGGCGCGCATCGACAGCGGCAATGTCCTGCGCATCCTGCGTAAGGGGTTTTGACGCGACCTACGGCGGTAATGTCACTGTCAGCACGGCGCCGTCGAAGCCAGCCGGTTTGAAGTGTGCGCGGATCGCAACAGAAACCGTGCCGCGCGGTATCTCCACCCCGTAGACGTCGCGGGTGAAGGGCTGTTCCTGCTCGTGCGGGTGCTCCAGGACGCGGGTGCCCAGCAGCCTCCCGTCCGGCGCCAGGATTTCGATCCGATCGGCGTAACGATCCCATCCGGAATCGTTGCTCCGGATGGTGACATCGAAGTCGTAGATGCGTCCCGAACGGTGGTCGATACGGGCGGCAACCACATCGGCTTCCCCGGCGAGCGCGGGGAAGCCTGCCAACGTCGCGATCAATGCGATTGCCAGCCGTATCATGCGGCGCGCCAGAGTTCCCCATCGAGGGCTGCTTTACCCTCGATCTGCATCTTCATAAGATGGGCGATGACGTTGCGCTCTGCCGCGCGGCGCAGACGCGGGTCGATCTGCGAATATAGTGCGTCCATCAGTTGGTAGGACGTCGCCGGCCCGTCCTGCAGCTTGCGGCCGATCGACTGTTCGCGGATTTGCCGGTGGGTCAGCATCTCCCCGACCAGCGCGCGGGGGTCGCGCAGCGCCGGGCCGTGGCCGGGCAGGAACACGTCGTCGTCACGTTTCAACAGCAGATTGAGGCTGTCGAAGTAGTCCTTCATATCGCCGCCGGGCGGGCTGACGATGCTGGTGGACCAGGACATCACGTGATCGGCGCTGAACAGCACGCGGTCGCCGTTCCGGGCCGGCAGGCCGAAGCACAGGTGATCCAGCGCATGGCCGGGCGTGTGCAACGCGGTCAGTCCGGCCAGCACTTGCCCGTCCGACAGTTTGATATCGGCGTCGAAGCTTTCCAGCCCGCTGACCTCGAACCCAACGCTCGGCGCCCCGCATTTTTCCTGCAAGGCCGCCAATGCGCCGACATGGTCGTGGTGGGTATGGGAAATCAGCACATACGCGATATTCCCCCCGGTGTGGCGCAGAATGGCGTCCACATGTTCGGGATGGTCCTCCGGACCGGGGTCGAGCACGACCGTGCCGGCTTCGGTTTCGATCAGGTAGGTGTTGGTGCCGAAATAGGTCATCGGGCCGGGATTGTTGGCGACGATGCGGCTGATGCCCGGCACAATGGGGAGGTTCGCACCCCGCTCGGGTTCCGGTTCGGTCAGAAAGGGCATGGGGGCCTTGCTCCGTTCGGGCTATTTGGTGGGTTTGGTATCGTTCGCTGCGGCCGGGCGGATCACGGTGGAGATGGTGTCGCGCATGACGATCACCTTGACGTTGGCCGCGATCTCGACCTCCAGCTCGTTGCTGGGGACTTGTTTGCCGTCTTTGTCGGCGACCATGCCGACTTTCTGCACGACGCCGACGATGCCACCGGCGGTGACGATCTTGTCGCCGCGTTTCAGGCCGCCGAGCATGGCTTTCATATCTTTCTGCTTCTGCATTTGCGGGCGGAAGACGAGGAACCAGAAGATCACCCCGATCATCAGGAACATCGGCAGCGGCCCACTGAGCAGCGGGGCCAGTTGATCGCCGAAGCCTTGGGCGTAGGCGGGGGAGCTAAACATGCGGGGGTCCTTGCGGTGAGCGAGGCCGGACCATACTTTCCGCCCCCCTCCCGTCAAGCCTTAACGGATTTTCGTACGCCATGGACCAAAGCATTATCGAACTCGTCGCACGCATCGCCGATGCTTTGGAGCGGCTTGCGCCCCCCGTGGCCCCGCCCGTCACGCTGGACGGCGCCGATGCGTTCGTGTGGCACCCGAATCCGCCGGCACATCTGGCGCCGGTGACCCAGGTCTCCCGGGTGGATATCGCCCTGCTGAAGGGCGTGGACTATCAGCGCGATATCCTGCTGGAGAACACAATCCGCTTCGCCCGCGGCCTGCCGGCCAACAACACCATGCTTTGGGGCGCCCGTGGCATGGGCAAGTCGTCCCTGGTGAAGGCGACGCATGCGGTGGCGAACCAGGAAAACCCCGGCAGTCTGGCCCTGATCGAAATCCATCGGGAGGACATTCGCACCCTACCGGACCTGCTGAACGTGCTGCGTGCGCAGCCCCGCCGCTGCATGATCCTGTGCGACGACCTGTCGTTCGAGAAAGAGGACAGCGACTACAAGGCGTTGAAATCCGTGCTGGACGGCGGGATCGAAGGCCGACCGGAGAACGTGGTCTTCTATGCCACGTCCAACCGCCGCCACCTGATGCCCCGCGACATGAGCGAGAACGAACGCGGCGCCGCCATCCACGCGACCGAAACCACCGAGGAGAAAGTTTCCTTGTCGGATCGCTTCGGCCTATGGCTGGGCTTCCATAATTGCGACCAGCCGACCTACTTCTCGATGGTCGAAGCCTATGCCGCAGCGATGCAATTGCCCATCTCCGCCGAGGATTTGCGCGCCCATGCGGTGGAGTGGTCGATGACTCGCGGTGCCCGATCCGGGCGCGTGGCGTGGCAATGCATCCAGGATATCGCTGGGAGGTTGGGGGTTAAAACGGCGTGATGGGCGCTGCGACTGCCTGAGTCGCTGCGGGGGCCGCTCCGCAGAATACCGGCCGCGGACCGGTCGAATTCGGCGACGAACCCGTTCGACGCCGGGCAGACCTGCCAAATTATCCTGGCCTTTTGGCACCGAACCGGCCTAAGCAGCGGCGTTCGGTGCGCCGTGTCGGCTTGCGACCGGCCCCCTTTTTGGATTTCCGATGAACTTCCCCACGGTTAACCCCGCGCTCACCCGCGCTCTTGTCGCGCGCGAATACCTCGAACCCACCGCTGTCCAGTCCGCCGTTCTGCAACCGGAAACGGAAGGACGCGATCTGCTCGTGTCCGCGCAGACCGGCTCCGGCAAGACCGTTGCCTATGGCCTTGCCTTCGCGCCGACGCTGTTGGGGACGGAAGAAGCGTTCCCGGCCCGGTCCGGCGCCCCGCTGGCGCTGATTGTCGCGCCGACCCGCGAACTGGCGATGCAGGTGCAAGCCGAGCTGACATGGCTCTACGCCCAGACCGGTGCGAAAATCGTCTGTTGCGTCGGCGGGATGGACGCACGCGCGGAACGGCGCCTGCTCGCCAATGGGTGCCATATCGTGGTCGGCACGCCGGGCCGACTGCGCGATCATATCGAACGCAGCGGGCTGGATGCGTCCGAACTGCAGGTCGTGGTGTTGGACGAAGCCGATGAGATGTTGGACCTAGGCTTCCGCGAGGACCTGGAATTCATCCTCGACGCCACGCCGCGGGAACGCCGGACGATGCTGTTCTCCGCAACCATTCCCCGGGAAATCGCCGACCTCGCACGGCGCTTCCAGGACAATGCGCTGCGCATCGACACGCTGGTGCGTAACCAGGCGCATGAAGATATCGACTACAAAGCCATCCGCATCGGCGCCGCCGACATCGAACGCTCGGTCGTCAACGTGCTGCGGTTCTACGACTCCAAGGCGACGCTGGTATTCTGCGCCACGCGCGATGCGGTGCGGAATCTGCACATCTCGCTGCAAAAGCGCGGCTTCGATGTCGTGTGCCTGTCCGGCGAATTGTCGCAGGAGGAACGCAACGCCGCTCTGCAGGCCCTGCGCGACGGGCGCGCCCGCATCTGCGTGGCAACCGACGTCGCCGCGCGCGGGCTGGATCTGCCGGACCTTGGGCTGGTGGTGCATGCCGATCTGCCGACCAACAAGGAAACCCTGACGCATCGCAGCGGCCGCACCGGGCGCGCAGGTAAGAAGGGGATCTGCGTGCTGCTGGTGCCGCACCCCAAGCGCCGCCGGGCCGAACTGCTGCTGGCCTCGGCCAATATCCGGGCCACGTGGTCCGGGGCGCCGACTGCGGCGGAGATTCGGGAACTCGACCGCGAACGTCTTTTGGCCGACCCCATCCTCGCCGAACCCGCATCCGACGACGACCTTGCGCTCGGTCGACTCCTGCTCGATCGCAGTTCTGCCGAGCATGTGGCGGCGGCGCTGATCCGGTTGTATCGGTCGCAGTTGCCGGAAGCGCAGGATGTCAACGACGTCACCCCCGTGCAGGAACGGCGGGAAGACGTGCGCAGCTACAAAAACACCGAACGCGCGGCCCCGGTCGTGCGGGAAAAGCATGCGCGCCCGGTCAACACCACCTGGTTCAGCCTGAATGTCGGACGCCATGGCAATGCCGATCCCAAGTGGATCTTGCCGCTGATCTGCCGCCTGGGGAATGTGACCAAGGCGGAGATCGGGGCAATCCGCATCTTCGATACGGAAACCAAGTTCGAACTGGCCTGGGACAGCGTCAGCGGCTTCCTGGCCTCGGTCAATGCTTCCGGTGAGACGGAGGTGATTTTCGAACGCACCACCCCGGCCAATCAGGCCCCGCCGCGTTCGGGAAAATACGGCCCGCAGCGGCCGGAAGGCGCGATCACGCCGCGTGCCTTCGCCAAGCCGGGTGCGCGGCCCTACGTCAAACCGACCGGCCCGAAGCCGTTCAACGCAGCCAAGCCCCGCCGCGCCAAGGGTTGAAGCGCCCCTGCGTCGGACCATATAGCGAAGGCGGGCAAGGCGAATCGGGTGCGATTGCCGGTCCGCTCGTTGCGTGAGGTTGTGGCATTCCCGCATGGTCGAGGCCGTTCGTAAGCTATTGATTGTCCTAGCCGTGCTGTGGACGGCAACCGGGAATGCCGTGGCGTTTCCCGGCACGCCCACCTGCGGCGACATGCCCGGCGGGCACAGCCACCATCATGCGATGGCGCATGACGGTTCCGGCCATCGCGGTTCGCCGCATCCTGGTACCACGCACGGCGATGGCGGCGGGGCGGCGTGCCAGGCCTGCTGTCTTGGCGCCTGTGCCGGCACGTTGCTGGCGCCCGTGTTCGTCGCTGCGGGGGAGAACCCGGCCACGATCGCTGCGATCAGTTACTGGTCTCCTGTGCGACGACTGACCGGTCGTCCCACCCCGCCGGACGCCGCCCCTCCCAGACCTAGCGTCTGAAGCGAACCCGACGCTCCAAACGAGCCTCGGGTCGAGGATCGCTGTGCCGTTGCGATGGCACGACCGTCGATCGGCGCAATCTCCCAATCGAGCAGCAAGCGACCGAACAAGCCTGTGGCAGGCGAACGGTCCAGCGCGTTCGGCCCGAGGGGCCGACAAAAGGTGGAACTACCATGGCGACATATCGTTTTGCAGCATCGTTGGCCGGGCTGGGCCTGCTGGCGTTAGCGGCGTGTAGCAGCCCGACGGAGGCTCTGCCGGGCCTTTCAGCAATCCCGGGCATCGACCTCGGTCCGTCGAACCGGGTGCCGATGGCGATGGCGGCGGTCGACGCCGAGGCCAATGTGCGGCGGGTGAACGATCGGGGAACTGGCCCGCAAGCAGTGGGTACGGTGAACGCGATCGATCCGGCACAGCACCGGCTGACGCTGACGCACGAACCCATCCCGTCGATCGGTTGGCCGTCGATGACCATGGATTTTCCCGTGGCGCCCTCGGTCGATCTGGGCGGCGTGAAGCCGGGCGATCGGGTCGATTTCGGCATGGAAAAGGGCGCGAACGGGATGTACGAGATCCGGTCCGTCCGTTCGGTCGGATCGAAACGATGAGGGCGCCATCCAGTCCCCGGTTGGGCCGCCGAGCGGCGATCTGGGGTGGGATCGTAGCAGGTTGGGCGCGTCCGGCGATGGCGGCGGGGCCAGCACCCGTTTTGACCGGCACCGATTTTGCCCTCGAAATCGGCCCGGTGCCGGTCGATTTTAGCGGCGAACGGCACATGGCGACAGGAATCGACGGCATGGTGCCGGCGCCGATCCTGCGTTGGCGCGAGGGCGATACGGTAACGATCGCGGTCACCAACCGCCTGCGGGAGCCGACGTCCCTCCATTGGCATGGGCTGCGGGTGCCATCTGCCATGGATGGGGTGCCGGGATTCGATTTCCATGCGATCGCGCCGGGCGAGACTTTCGTTTACCGGTTTCCGGTCCAGCAGAGCGGAACTTACTGGTATCATGGGCATTCTGGATTTCACGAGCAGACCGGCCTCTATGGTGCGATCGTCGTTGAGCCCAAAGACGGCTATCGTCACCGCTTCGATCGCGATTATGTCGTGTTGTTATCGGATTGGTCCGACGACGATCCCCGGACTGTCTTGAGCAACCTCAAATTTCAGAACGATTATTACAATCGCGGCCGGCGCACGCTGGGCACTTTGGTTGCCGATGCCGATCGCCAGGGATGGGCGGCAACCTTGGCCGATCGTCTGGCCTGGGGGCGCATGCGCATGAGCCCGACGGACATTCTGGACGTGAGCGGGGCGGCCTGCACCTACCTGTTGAACGGTCGCACAACCGCCGCCAACTGGACCGCCCTGTTCCGCCCGCAGGAGCGAGTGCGCCTGCGGTTCGTCAACGCCTCCGCCATGGGGATTTTCGACGTTCGCATCCCTGGGTTGCCGCTGACCGTCGTGCAGGCCGATGGGAACGACATCGAACCGGTCTCCGTCGACGAATTTCGCATCGGCAATGGGGAGACATACGACGCGATCGTGCGCCCCGACCGGGATCGAGCCTATGCCATTTTCGCCCAGTTGGAGGATCGCAGCGGTTTCGTTGCCGGAACGCTTGCGCCGCAACTCGGGATGACGGCGGCGGTTCCGCCGATGGACCCTCGGCCGTTGCGCACCATGGTGGATATGGGCATGGGGGCAATGGAGCATGGCGCCATGGCCGACATGGCAGCGCCGGCCGGCGTCGAAACCAGCGTTGCGGTGGACAATGTCGCCGTCATGCCGATCGCGCGCCTGCACGAACCCGGCGGCGGGCTGGGCGACAGCGGCCGGCGGGTGCTGACATATGCCGACCTGCGCGCGATCCGCCCGGCATCGGATACGCGCCCCCCGCAGCGCGAAATCGTGCTTCGGTTGACCGGGAACATGCAGCGCTACATCTGGGGATTCGACGGAAAAACTTTCGCCCAGGCCGATCCGATCGCTCTGACCCGGGGGGAGCGGGTCAGGTTCGTCGCGATCAACGATACGATGATGGAACACCCGTTGCACTTGCACGGGCTGTGGTCGGAGTTGGAAAACGGCCAAGGCGACTACCGTCCCTATAAGCACACGATTCTGGTCAAACCGGGCGAACGACTGAGCTTTCTGGTCACCGCCGACGAACCCGGCCGCTGGGCGATGCACTGCCATCTGATGTTTCACATGGAACTTGGTATGTTCCGGGAGGTACGGGTGGCATGAATATCCGAGCGATATGTGTCGGATGGGTGGCGACGATGGCAACGATGGCAACGTTGCTTGGATCGGCGCGAGCGCAGGAGCCCATGCACACAATGCCACCGATGGCCGATACGGCAATTTTCGTGCACGGCATATTCGATCGATTGGAAGCCCAGACCGGTGCCGGCGGGCCGGCTTTGCGCTGGTCGGGGGAGGCTTGGGCCGGCAACGATCGCGACAAAATCTGGCTGAAGTCGGAGGGTGTGGCTCGCGATCGCCGTCGCCTCGACGACGGGCGCCACGAATTGCTGTACGACCGCGCAATCTCGGCTTATGCGGATTTGCAGGCGGGGGTGCGGGTGGATTGGGATTCGGGTCCGGGCCGCACCTGGGCGGCGCTTGGCGTGCAGGGCCTGTCCCCGTTCTTCTTCGATTACGAGGCGACGGCCTATCTCGCCGATCGCGGCCGAGCGGCGGCGCGGTTCGGAGTGTCGTACGATATGCCGATAACGCAACGGATCGTTCTGCAACCGCAGGCGTCGGCGAATTTCTACGGTGAGGCGGATCGGGCACGGGGGATCGGGGCGGGATTGTCCGACCTCGAAGCCGGTTTGCGCCTGCGTTACGAGATATCGCGCAAATTCGCGCCGTATGTCGGCGTCGCCTATGCTGGCAAATTCGGTGAGACGGCGCGGATGGCGCGGCGGGCCGGCGATCCGGCGGACAGCGTGCAATGCGTGTTCGGCATTCGGGGCTGGTTCTGATGCGCCTCGGGGAGGCGACGTTGACGTAGATCAATGCGTTTCAGCGGGGATTCTCTAATGGTCAGAATCTGACGACAAGAACCGTCAGATTCTGACCGCCAGGCTTTGATTTGGTGGGCCGATTCACCTAACGCTTGGGATCCAAGCGTTAGGATCGGACCACCAGTATTCAACAATCGAATTCCACCGAGGTAGCTCAATCGGGAATTCGCATCGAATGTTAAATTTCCGGCATGAAAGGCCGCTCGCACGTTGGGAAACCGACCTGCAAGCCATTCCGATTTTCCACAGGAGACACGCATGACAACCTATAATCGCCTGACCCTGGCTGCTGCGGCCTTGATCGCCAGCTTCGGCGTCGCCAATGCCCAATCGGCACAGGACCACGATGCCCACCACCCCGCCGATACCGGTGCGGCGCCGGGGCAGCGGCCGCCGATGGCGCCGACAGCCCGCCCCGGCGGCATGCCGATGAAGCCGGGCGGGCAAGGCATGGGCATGGGCGGCGATGCGATGCATGCGATGCACCCAATGCACGGCGATATGCACGGGATGGGCATGGGGCCGGGCGACATGCATGGGTTTGGCCATGTCGAAGGGCGCCTCGCGTTCGTCAAAGCGGAATTGAAGATCGCCGACGCCCAGACCGCGCAATGGAACGCTTTCGCCGATGCCGTGCGCGCCACTGCCGCAGCCCAACGCACAGCGATGCAGGGCACAGCGCATGCAACCGGCCCCGCTACCGTGCCCGAAACGATGGGGCGGCGGATCGCGGCCGTAACCGCGCACCTCGACGGCATGAAAACCGTTCTGGCAGCGGTGAAACCGCTCTATGCGGTGCTGTCCGACGATCAGAAGAAAGTCGCCGACGAACTCATGGCCGAACATGCCATGATGCACTGACCGCGACAGCGGCGATCCCGAGCGGAGAATGCGACGCGTGGGATCGCCCGCGCCGTGACGTGCGGTGGCATCCGGTTTAAACCCTTCCTCCGACGAAACACGTTGCGGAGGAACAGATATGCAGATCGGGTTCAACTTGCCGGTCAGCGGCCCCATGGCCGCGCCGGAGGTCATGGCGGAAGTGGCGCAACTCGGGGAGTCCCTGGGTTTCGCCTATCTCACGACAACCGATCATATCGCGCTGCCCGATACCTCCACGCCGGGCTATCCGTATTCGGAAAGCGGCGCGTTTTATTCGCCCGACCCCGGCCATCGGATGGAACAACTGACGGCGACCGCCTGGATCGCCGCCAAGACCAGCAAAATCCGCTTGGTACTGGCCGTGCTGGTGGTGCCGTATCGCCCGGCCGTGGCGACCGCGAAAATGCTGGCGACGATCGATGTACTGTCCGGCGGTCGGCTGACGGTCGGCATCGGTGCGGGCTGGCTGAAACCGGAGCTGGAGGCACTGTCCCACATCCCCTTCGCCGAACGCGGCGCGGTGACCGATGAGTATATCGACGCATTCCGAGCGATCTGGACGCAGGAACGGCCGGTTTTCCATGGGAAATATACGAACCTCGAAGGTTTGCTGATCGATCCCAAGCCGGTTCAAAAACCCCACCCGCCGATCTGGGTCGGTGGCGAAACCGGCCCGTCCATGCGCCGTGCCGCGCGGGTTGGCGATGCCTGGTATCCGATCGGTACCAATACCGCGCATATGTTGGACACAAGGCCTCGGTTGGAGGCCGGCATTGCCCGCATGCGCAAACTGGTCGAAGCCGCCGGCCGCGACCCCAGCGCGATGGGGATCGTGTATCGGATCAAACGCCATGGCTATGAGGCGCCGCCGGCCTCGGACGGCAACCGCAAGCTGTTCACCGGCAGCATACAGGCGACGATCGACGATATCGCGGCGCTGGAAGCGATGGGCGTGACAGCGATGGATTTCGACTTCGAGGGACGGGACGCGGCGAAAGCGATGGACGAGATGCACCGGTTTAAAGCGCAGGTGCTGGATAAGGTGTAATACCGGTCGGCCGAAGGGGCGGGCTGGTATGCGCGCAGGGTTGGCGTGGCGGCTGCGCGCGAAATCAAGAGGATGAAGTTGACCCGGTTTGGTGGAGCCCCCCCACTTTCGCCGGAGGCTTCTCAAATGGCCAAAACCCGCCCGCCTTACTCCCCTGAGTTCCGCCGCCAGATCGTCGACCTTGTCCGTGCTGGCCGCGGTCCCGATGACCTCGCACGCGAGTTCGAACCGATCGCACAGTCGATCCGTCACTGGGCCGCCGTCGCCGAGCGACGAGACGGCCACCGGGCGGAAAAGAACGAGATTGTCACGCCCAATGAACGCGACGAACCGATCCGGCTGCGGCGTGAGAACAAACAGTTGCGTCTGGAGCGCGACATTCTCTCCTGAGCGGCGGCCTAGACCATGATCGTTTGAGGTCGCACGCGATCTCGGCGTTGGATCATGGTCTAAGCCTTTGTTTGAGAGGGTGATTCACGCCCGAGGTTGAAGTCAACCTCAAGCGATCACGCTCTAGTTTGCACGAGAGACCGGAGCGGTACCGTCCGGGTCTTCGAATTCATGAGTGCGAACCAGCAGGACTTCCCGATCGCCGCGATGACCCGCGTCCTTGGCGTATCGGAGTCCGGCTATCGTGCCTGGCGGAACCGTCCTTGCTCGGCTCATGCGACCGAAGACGAGATGCTGTTGAAGCGGGTCCGAACGGTTCACGCGTCCTCACGTCAAACGTATGGGGCACCACGCATTCACGCCGAATTGCAGGCGGACGGGGAACGCCATGGACGCAAACGCATCGCCCGCCCGATGCGTGGGGCCGGTCTGACCGGGGCCAGCCGCCGGCGGAAGGGCGTGACGACGACGCGCCGGGACCAAGACGCAAGGCCGGCGCCGGATCTGGTGGATCGGGATTTCACCGCAGCCGGGCCGAACCGGCTCTGGGTCGCCGATATCACGTATGTGCCGACGTGGAACGGGTTCCTGTATCTGGCGGTCGTTCTCGATGCCTGGAGCCGGAAGATCGTTGGCTGGGCGATGGCGAACCATCTGCGCACCGCGCTCGTTCTGGACGCCCTGGAGATGGCGATCGGGCAGCGCCGGCCCGCCGATGTCATTCATCACAGCGATCGGGGCAGCCAGGGCGGATTCAAGCGGCGTTCGCCCCTCCATGGGTTCGGTTGGCGACGCTTACGATCGCGTCATGTGCGAAAGCTTCCTCGCCACCCTGGAATGCGAGTTGCTGGACGGCCGCCGGTTCGCGTCCCAGGCTGAGGCGAAGATGGCCTGCTTCAGCTTCATCGACGGCTGGTACAACCCCGCCCGCCTGCATTCCGCGTTGGGTTACCGGTCACCGATGGATTACGAAGCAATCATGGAGGCCGCCATCGCAGAATCGTAATCGT
>JANXMB010000002.1 GCA_025354865.1 Acetobacteraceae bacterium
CACCACGTACCAGACGGACGACAACACCACGACCCCCACCACGAACCACCAGCCGGTGCCCAGCAGCAGGATCAGGATGGGCACGATAGCGGCGACCGAGGTCACGACGAACAGGCTCATCCAGGGATGCAGCAGCGCGTCGCAGACTCTGGATCGCCCCATAACGGCGCCCAGTGGCATGCCGATCGCGCAGGAAATGCCGAAGCCTACCAGGGCAGGGGCGATGGACGGCCGGACGACCACGGAACGCGCGGTGCGCCAGTTCATGGAACCCCTCGGCTACGAATGCCGGATGCTGGCCCACGTGCTGCTGTGCGCGCCCGGCCACCAATCCGATTGACGCGATCCCCCCGCACTCCTATAAGCCGGCCCCTACGACGGGCTGCCCCTCAAAAGGCGGCCCTATCCCGCTTGTTGGCGGGATTGGCCAAAATCTCGGAGAGTTCACGTGAAGCGCACCTATCAACCGTCGAAGCTGGTTCGTAAGCACCGGCATGGGTTCCGCGCCCGGATGGCCACCGTCGGCGGCCGCAAGGTGCTGGCCAATCGGCGCGCCAAGGGCCGCAAGAAACTGTCCGCCTGAACCCGATCGCGGCAACCGGGGAGTCCCATGACGGACAATCCCATTCCCGATGCGCCGCTTTCCGCCTCGACCCAACCGGGGCGCGTTAAGATTCGCACCCAACCGGGGCGCCTTATGATTGGCACCCAGCCGGGGCGCCTGAAGATTCGCGCGGAATTCCTGCGTGTCGCCGCTAAAGGTCGCAAAGCACCCACGCACGGTGTCGTGTTGCAGGCCTTGCCGCGCGACGATACCGACCCGGCGCGACTCGGGTTTACGGTGACCAAGAAAGTGGGCAACGCCGTGATCCGCAACCGAACCCGCCGCCGGCTAAAAGAGGCCGCGCGCCTGCTGCTGCTGGACCGCCCGGTGACTGGATTCGACCTTGTGCTGATCGGACGCAACCACACGCGGGGGCGCCCGTTCCTCGCGTTGCAGGACGATATCCGCCGAGCGCTAAAAAAAGTCGGGGTCTTGTGACGCCTGTTGTCGCTGTGGCGGTCGGCGCCATCCGAGTATATCAATGGACCGTCCGGCCCATGATCGGTGCCAATTGCCGGTTCTGGCCCAGTTGCTCCGACTATGGCATCGAAGCTTTTCGTACCTACGGCGCCTTGCGCGGCGGCGGGCTGACCGCCAAGCGTATCCTGCGCTGCAATCCCTGGCACGAGGGCGGCGTCGATCCCGTCCCGGCACAAGACCGCCCGAAAGCATCCTAATGGAACAGAACCGACTCTTCCTGGCGATCGCGCTTTCGGTCGCCATTCTGCTCGGCTACCAGACCTTCCTGGCGCCGCATCCGCCGAAACCGACGGAAACCGAGGCCGCGCAGGTCGCGGCTGCGGCAGCGACTCCGGCGAAGGCTGCGGCGCTGGCGCAATCGGGGCCGACGGTGCCGAAAATCGTGCCTCGGGTGAAGATCGATGCACCGCGAGTGCGCGGGTCGGTCAGCCTGCTGGGCGCCCGGATCGACGATCTGGTGCTGACCGATTATCGCGATACGCTGGACCCCGCATCGCCCTTCGTGCGGTTGCTGGAACCGCGATCGGACGAGCATCCGTATTACGTGCAATACGGCTGGACCCCGGCCACCGGGGAAACCGCGAAAGTGCCGGACAACGAAACCGTCTGGACCGCGTCGGGCGACACGCTGACGGCGAAGACCCCGGTCGCGCTGAGCTGGGACAACGGCGCCGGCCTGACCTTCAAGATCGAAATCGCGGTCGATGCCGATTATCTGTTCACGGTGAAGCAGTCGGTTGCCAATTCCGGCGCGCAGGCCGCTAAACTGTTTCCGTGGTCGCGCATCCGCCGCGACTACAAGCCGGAAGTCGCTGGGTATTACGTGCTGTTCGAGGGGTTGTACGGCGTCGTCGATGGCACCCTGAAGGAAATGAAATACGACGACGCCAAAAGCGGCGGGGAGAAGAAGGGCGGGCTGGCGTTCGAATCGACCGGCGCCGGTGGCTGGGCCGGCATCACCGACAAATATTGGCTGGCCGCGTTGATCCCCGATCAGGCCGTGCCGCAGACGGTGAATTTTCGCCACATCGACGACCATGGCGATCGCTATCAGGTGGATTACCTGACGCAGGACGCCCAGACCGTCGCCCCCGGGGGCTCTGCGACCCTCGGATCCCACGTCTTTGCCGGCGCGAAGGTGGTGCATCTGCTCGACCGCTATCAGGACGAGCTGAAACTGCCGCATTTCGATAAGGCGGTGGATTTCGGCTGGTTCTACTTCCTGACCAAGCCGATTTTCTATGCGATCGATTTCCTGTACGGCTGGATCGGCAATTTCGGCCTGGCGATCATGCTGTTCACCGTGTTCGCCAAGGCGGTGTTCTTCCCGCTGGCCAACTACTCCTATCGCTCGATGTCGAAAATGAAGCTGCTGGGGCCGAAAGTCACGGCGCTGCGGGAACGTCTGAAGGACGACCCGCAGAAAATGCAGCAGGAGATGATGGCGCTATACAAAGCGGAGAAGGTCAATCCGGCGTCGGGGTGTTTGCCGATGCTGGTGCAGATTCCAGTGTTCTTCTCGCTCTATAAGGTGATTTTCGTCACCATCGAGATGCGGCAAGCGCCGTTCTTCGGCTGGATCCACGATTTGTCGGTGGTCGATCCCACCAACATCTTCAACCTGTTCGGGCTGATCCCCTTCGATCCGGCCACCCTGACGCCCTATTTGCATCTGGGCGTCTGGCCGGTGGTCATGGGCATCACGATGTTCCTGCAACAGATGATGAACCCGCCCCCGCCCGACCCAGTGCAGGCGCGGCTGTTTAAATTCATGCCCATCATGTTCACCTTTATGATGGGGAGTTTCCCTGCCGGCCTGGTCATTTACTGGAGCTGGAACAACACGCTGTCGATCGGACAACAATGGCTGATCATGCGCCAGACCAAGCTGGACAAGCCCTCGCTGGCGAGGACCTGACGCCCGAGGAACAGGCGGCTGCCCTCGAAAAGGGGCGGCTTCTGTTCGCCGCCGAGTGCCAGTTCTACTACGCCTCCCAGCGCTTGGACCAACTGCCGCCGATGGACCGGCCGGAGATCGCCTTCGCCGGGCGGTCCAACGTGGGCAAATCGTCGCTGCTGAATGCCCTGACCGGGCGTAACCATCTGGCGCGTACCTCGTCCGAACCGGGGCGGACGCGGCAGTTGAATTTCTTCAACCTCGGCGACCGCATGACCTTGGTCGATATGCCGGGGTACGGTTACGCCAAGGCATCGAAAGAGATCAAGGGCGACTGGCAGGATTTGATGTTCGACTACCTGCGCGGCCGGCCGACGTTGCGCCGGGTGGTGTTGCTGCTGGATTCGCGGATCGAGGTGAAGCCCCTCGACATCAAAGTCATGGGCCTGCTGGATCGTGCGGCGGTGACGTATTTCGTGGTGCTGACCAAGGCCGACGGGGTGAAACCTGCCGCGCTGGCGACGAAGCAGGCCGAGGTGCAGGCGTTGGTTGCGAAACATCCGGCAGCTTTTCCGACCCTGCTGACCACCAGCAGCGAGAAGGGCGTGGGTATCCCCGCGTTGCGGGCGTTGCTGGCCGGGCAGTTGGATTGATACCAGCCGATCACGGCGTGGGGCGCCGATCGTTCGCCCCAATACCGTATCGAATCATCAACCGTCCGTCCGCTTCCGTTGCTCGGCCAACTTGTCGATCTCGGCCCGAATCGCGGCGTGCGATTGGCTCATGAACGCCTCGTGATGTTCGCGGGCGAAGTCGTAGCTGGCGGTGCGCCATTCCCGAGTTTTCTGGAAATGCGGGTGCACGAAGCGCGCCATCAATTCGAAGTGGCGCTTCGTCTCCGCCCAGTCGGCCCAGTTTTGCGCCAGTTCCATGATGACGCCGAAACCGCCGGTGCCATGCTGCAGGCGTTCGATGAACGCGATGGCATCGTCGGGGGTGCCGATGCAGGCCATGCCGCTTTTCAGCATGTAATCCAGCCGATCCGTCACCTCGGCCGGCACGATCGGGAAGGTGGCGACGTCGCGGTAGTAATCGCAGTATTTGTCCAATCCGTGCCGCACATTCGCCTGCGCTTTCTCGCGAGTCTCGGCGATGTGCATCATCGTCACCAGCCGCCAGTTCTTGCGGTCCGCGACGTGGCCGTGCAGCGCGCATTGTTCAGCGTAAAGATCCCAGTTGCCGGCGTGATGGGTCATCGATTCATGGGTGGTGCCGCCGATCGACAGCATGCCGATCCCGTGCCGACCCGCCGCCAGCGCACCCGCCGGGGAGCGTGCGGCGGCAACCGCCATCTCCATGCGCGGTTGCGAGTAGGGCGGCAATTGCAGGCGGGCGTCGTGCAGGTCGAACCAGTCGGTTTTGCGGGTGACCGTCTCGCCGCGCATCAGTTCGACGATTGTATCCAGGCTCTCGTTCATCATGCGGCGCTGGTTGGCGGGAACGATTCCTTGCTTCTTCGCATCGTGCACCAACGACCCCGGACCGACGCCGAACATCGCTCGTCCTCGCGTCTGGTAGTCCAGTTGCACCATCCGGTCGGCCAGGATGAAAGGGTTGTGATACGGCAACGACAATACGCCGGTGCCCAACCGGATATGGCGCGTGCGTTCCGCCGCCTGGGCGATAAACAATTCGGGTGAGGCAATAATTTCGAAACCGCCAGAATGGTGCTCGCCGACCCAGGCCTCGTGGTAATTCAACGCATCGAGGTGTTGCAGCAGCTCCATGTCGCGTTGCAGCGCCATGATCGGGCTTTCGTCCAGGCTATGGAATGGGGCGAGGAAGATGCCGCTGCGCAGGTATGTCACGATGCCGTTTCCCTGGTTATGATTGTGGGAACGTAGCATGGGAGGCCCAGGGTATGGGAGACCCAGGGTATGGGAGACCCAGGGGATGGGAGACCCAGGGGATGGGAGGCCGGGGGAAGGCGTGACCGACACCGGCCCCGCCCGCCCCCTCCTACCCCTTCTTCACGTTCCAAAACACGATGCTCGGTCCCTTCAATATTCCGGTAATTTCCTTACGCCAGGCCGATGTTTGCACATAACGGCCCAACGGTACGTAGGGAATTGTTTCGAAAGCCTGGAGTTCGTAGGCGCGTTCCAACACGGCTTGTTGCGCTGGATCGGATTCCAGCACCCAGGCATCGTGGATTCGTTCGCTCTCGGCATCGGTCGGCCAGCCGAAGAAGGCGTCCTTGCCGTTGCCGCGCACGAAACTGGCGATCAGGGGGGAGGTATATTCCGGCACCGGGGTCACGCTGACGAACATCGACCAGCCGCCTTCGTTCAACTGGCCGCGATTGGTGCGGCGGGCCTGTACCGTGGCCCAATCCATGGCCTGGTCGTCGATATTGAAGCCGACATCGGACAATTGTTGCGCAACGATCAGGCTGGCCGGGTTGAAGAATGTGTGTTCGGTGGCGTGCAGCAGGGCCAACCGCTCCCCCTTGTAGCCGGCTTTTTTTAGCATGGCCTGGACCTCGGCTTTCGGCCGTTTGGTGCGGACCCTGTCCAGCCCGGCCTCATCGACGGTTTTCTTGCCGGTCGCCATGTAGCCGACCGGGGCGGTCCAGCTGTCGGGATCGCCGCCCATGATCGCGGTCATGGCTTCGCGTTGATCGATCGCGGCCATGATGGCCTTGCGGACGCCCAGATTGCTGGTGGGATTCGCCAGATGGTTCAACCGCAGGGCAACGATCTGGCCGAACGTATCCAGATGCCCGGTTTGAATTCCCGGCGCCTTGCGCAGCATCGGGATGAGGTCGGGCAGGGGAATTTCGATCCAGTCGATTTCCCCGGTCATCAGCGCATTGGCGGCCGTGCCGGCATCGGGGATCATGTGCCATTCGACCCGATCAAGGTAGACTGGCCGACCGCCCGAGGTCCAATCGGATTGTTCGTTCCGGGAAACGTATTTCTCGTTCTTGGCGAAGACGGCTTTGCTGCCCAGCACATGCTCGTTCGCCAGCCAGCGGAATGGGCCGGAGCCGATGGCTTCGGGGATTTGTTTGAACGGGTCGGTCGCCGCGATCCGTTCCGGCATGATAACCGCAGGGGAAACGAATTTCGACAGTAATTCGGGCAGATGGATGAACGGATATTTCAACCGCAGCACCATGGTGCGATCATCCGTCGCGGATAATGCGTCGGTCCAGGCTTCCAGCGCGGCGGCAGAAGGATCGCGCTTCATCCATCGCCGGAGGGAGGCAACGCAATCGCGCGCCAGCACCGGCGTGCCGTCGTGGAACATCTGGTGTTCGCGCAGCTTCAGCGTCCAGCGCTTGCCGCCGTCGTCCATGATGCCGCTTTCCAGCATTTGCGGCTTCGGGTTCTGCGCGGCGTCGCGCCCGTACAGGGTTTCGAACACCATGAAACCCATGTTGCGCACGATCTGCGCGCTGCTCCAGACCGGATCGATCGTATTCAGCACGGCTTGCGGCACGATGCGCAGGGTTTTGGTTTCGGCCGCGATGGCGGGGCGTGCCAAAGACGTTGCGGCAGCGGCGCCCAGGAAGGTTCGGCGGTCCAGCATGGCGGTCTTCTCCCGATAGCGGTTGTCGGACCCTCTCCGGGGTCCTAGTGGTCCGATCCTAACGCTTGGATCCCAAGCGTTAGGTGAATCGGCCCACCAAATCGAAGCCTAGTGGTCCGATCCTAACGCTTGGATCCCAAGCGTTAGGTGAATCGGCCCACCAAATCAGAGCCTAGCGGTCAGAAGCTGACGGTTCTTTTCGTCAGATTCTGACCGCTAGGTTGGATTATGGCACATCCAAGCGGTAGGTATCGCCATCGCGCACGATATGCCCGGCGGTGGCGCCGGCGAAATGGGTGCCGATCACCAGGGTCGGCGTGCCGGCCAACTGTTCGAACATCGTCAGCCGGGTGCGGATGCCTTGCGCCCGATCGGAGTCGGCGTTGGTCGACCATTCCGGATGCGCGATCTGGCAGGGGTGATGCATGAAATCGCCGGTGATCAGCGCTTCCTCCCCGCGCGAGGAAATCCGCACGCTGACATGCCCTGGTGTGTGACCGAGCGTGGGAATGAGGGAGATTTCGGGGCAGAGGATGTGGTTGGTTTCGACGAGATCGGCGAGGCCGGCATCGACGATGGGCGTCACGGAATCGTCGAGGACGAATTTCATGTCCGGGCGGGCGGTCGTCGTGCTCCAGTGGGCGTATTCTTCCCGGCCGAACAGATAGCGGGCGTTGGGGAAGGTGGGGCGCCAGGCGTCGCCGACTTTCATGGTGTTCCAGCCGACGTGATCGACATGCAAATGGGTGCACAGCACGGTGTCGATGGACTCGCGCGGATACCCGGCCTCCGCGATGTCGGACAGGAAGCGAGTTTGAAGGTTGTTCCAGGTCGGGATGTTGCGGTTTTGTTTGTCGTTGCCCAGGCAGGTATCGACCACGATGCGGCGGTCCGGGGTTTCCACCAGGAAGCTATGGATGCTCATGCGCAGGCGGCCGTTTTCATCGGCGAAATGCGGGCGCAGCCAGCCGATTTGCGAGATCGCTTCCGGGGTTGCCTGCGGCAGCAGAAAGCGGCTGCCGCCGGTTGCTTCGAGTTCGACCGTCTTGGTGACGGTGACATCGCCGATGCGCCATTTCGTCACGGTTGTAGCCTCCCTGCCCGGGTTGGACGGAGCCGGGGTCGGACGGAGCCTAGCCGGACGTCGCGGTGTCGCATACAGGCGTGACCAAGAAGGCGAGCGGATGGGATCGCGCAGGTCGTGTTTTGTCGTGATACGACCTGGGCGCAAACTTCGCCCCCGGTCCACCGCCGCCGGGACGGTTTCTGCCACTCCCACAATGCTGGGGGAGGTGATACTATCGCCGCTATCGTGCGGGACGGAAGCGAATGCGGTTTTTATACATGCTGATGGCGCTGGCGTTGGCGGCGGGTTCCGGGTGGGCGAAGGAACCTGTCCGCATAACGCTGATTCAAAGCAGCCTCAGCTTCAATTTTGTGCCGCTTTATATCGCGCAGACCGAGGGTTACTTCGCCGACGAAGGCCTGAAGGTGGATGTGGTGTTGGCCGGCGGCGGGCCGAAGGCGATGACCGCGCTTCTGGGTGGCGGCGGGCAATTCTCGGCGTCCGTTCTGCTGGACGGCATGATGGCGCATCGCAAAGGGCTCGACGACGTGCGGGCTTTTGCCGCGCTATCCTATTTCTTCAACCCAATGGTCGTGCGCGCCGACGTCGCCAAGGCTCGGGGGCTGAACCTGGATCGCCCGCTGGCGGAGCGGGTGCAACTGATGAAGGGCCTGAAACTGGGCATCACCACGCCCGGCGCCAGTTCCGACATGACGGTGCGGTTCCTGGCGCTGACCAATGGTTTTTCCCCCGACCGGGATTTTCAGATCGTCCCACTGGGCGGCATGTCGGCGCAGGTCGCCGGGATGGAAGCCGGGCAGGTGGACGGATGCGCTTGTCTGCCAGGGGTCGATATCCTGACCAAGGCGCAAGGCCTGACGGTCGATCTGGTGAAGCCGGGAGAAATGACCGAATTGGACGGCGTGACCTACGGCACGCTCTATGGTCTCGCATCCTACAACAAAGCCCATCCGGAGGTCGCCAGAGCCATGGCACGCGCTTTGGTCAGGGCCACGAGTTTGATCGCCGACCATCCGGACGCAGCCCGAGCGGCAACGCGCCCGTTCTTTAAAGAGATGGACGAGAAGATCTATCTGGTCTCGTGGGCGACCTATCTGCCGTATTTCCCGAAAATGCCGCTGATCAGCCGCGAAGATTTTGAGCGGGAATTGGCCTTCGAAAAAGTCGTGCTGCCACCGAACGTCTACAAGCCGGTGTCCTACGATGCGGCAGCCGATATGTCGTTCACGATCTCGGCGATGCGGGATTTCAAGCGGTGACACCGCTGATCGAGTATCGGGGCATCGCGCGCCGGTTCACGACAAGGCGCGGCACCGTGACCGCCTGCGAAAATGTCGATCTGACGGTGAACCAAGGCGAGTTCCTGGCCATCGTCGGCCCGAGCGGCTGCGGCAAATCCACCCTGCTGAACATGGCCGCCGGATTGCTGCAACCCAGTGCGGGCGCGGTGTTTTACCGTGGCGCCCCGGTCCTCGAACCCAATACGCGCGTCGGTTACATGACCCAGCGCGACACCCTTCTCCCCTGGCGTTCGGTCGAGGACAACGTGGCCCTCGGGCTGGAATTGCGCGGCCAAGAACGAGCGACGCGGCTGCGCACGGCGCACGATTGGCTGCACCGGATGGGGCTTAAAGGCTTCGAAACTGCCTATCCCGCACAGCTCTCCGGCGGCATGCGTCGGCGTGTCAGCATGGCGCGCACCCTGGCTTACGAGCCGGAAACCATCCTGATGGACGAGCCGTTCGGCGCCTTGGACGCGCAGTTGCGGCTGGTGATGCACGACGAATTGCTGAAACTCTGGACCGCCACCCAAACCACCATGGTCTTCGTCACCCACGACCTGACGGAGGCGATCACCCTGGCCGACCGCGTCGCTGTGTTCTCGGCCCGACCCGGGCGGATACGGGCGATCGAAACGGTCGATCTGCCCCGCCCGCGCGACGTCTTCCGCATCCGGTTCGACCCGCAATTCGGCGCGCTTCACGATAAATTGTGGGGCTACCTGGAAGAATCCGTCCGCAGCAGCGCGATGGTCGCCTGATCCGATGGATACCGCCATCGCTGTAAAACCCGCCCCTCGGATCGGCCACGATGTCGTCGCCAGCGCACGCGCCGAATGGTTCGCGATCGTGGCGTGGCGGGTCGGCATCGTCGTCGTCGGCCTGTCCCTGTGGGAGGCGGTCAGCGGCACCCTGGTGAAGCCGTTCTGGATATCCAGCCCCTCGGCGATCTGGGCGCAGTTGCTGGCGTGGTACGACAGCGGCGACCTGTGGATGCACATCGAAGTCACCATGACCGAGACTGTGCTGGGCTTCGTCTTCGGTGCCCTGTCCGGCATCGGCGTCGGCCTGACGCTGGGTTTGAACAAGCGGCTGGCGGCGGTTCTGGACCCTTTCATCATCGCCTTTTACTCCCTGCCCAAAATCGCCCTGGCGCCGCTGTTCATCCTGTGGTTCGGGGTCGGGCTGCTGTCCAAAGTCGTGCTGGCGACGTTCGTGGTCTTCTTTCTGGTGTTCTACAACACCTACGCCGGAACCTTGGCGGTGGAGCAGGAATTGGTGGACGTGCTGCGGCTGATGGGTGCAACACGCTGGCAAATCGTGCGGAAGGCGATTTTACCCTCGGTACTGCTGTGGATTTTCACCGGCATGAAAATATCCGTGCCCTACGCCTTGATCGGCGCCGTGGTCGGAGAAATGATGGCATCCAACCGAGGTCTCGGGTACCTCATCCAGGCCTCCGCCGGACAATACGACACCGCCGGGGTATTCGCCGCGCTGTTCGTGCTGACGATCATCGCCACCGGCCTGCACGAAATTCTGAAGCAGAGCGAGAAATCGGTGCTGCGCTGGAAAGAGGACAGCGTTTGACGCCACGCGGACCCTGGCGCACGATAAGGGCCTGGAGGGAACAGTCATGATGAATATCCGTCTGGTCGGCGAGCAAATCGGCGTCGAAGTTTCCGGCGTCGATGTCAAAACAATGTCGGACGAGGATTTCGCCAGGATCTATCGTGCCTGGATCGACGGCAATGTGCTGGTCGTGAAAGACCAGAACCTGACAATCCCGGAGTTCCTGTCCTATAGCCGCCGCTTCGGCATTGTGAACCCACACCCCTCCAAATCCACCCGCCATCCCGATTATCCCGATATTACCCTGCTGGGCACCGACAAATTCGATGCCAACGGGCAATTGAATCAGGCGATCTACCGCCGTGGCGCCGAGGGCTGGCACACCGATGGCGCCTACGACGAAATTCCGTTCAAAGCCACCCAGCTTTATGCCATCGCCATTCCCGACACCGGCGGCGATACGCTGTTCGCCAGCGGATACGCCGCGTATGACGGGCTGCCGGAACAATTGAAGCAGCGCCTGGACGGCGTCGTCGGCGGCTTCACCTATGGCGGTCGCAAGAGCAATCAGGCGCTGCTGAACCCCGAAGACCGCGCCTGGACCCCGGTGCAGCACCCGATCGTGCGCCTGCATCGGGAAAGCGGCCGCAAGTCGCTGTATTTCGATCCCGGCAAAATCGTTTTCATCGCAGACATGGAACCCGCGGCAAGCAACGACCTTATCGCGGAACTCACCGCTCGGATGATCCAGCCGGCCGGCCAGTATCGCCACAAATGGGCGGTCGGCGATATCGTGATTTGGGACAATCGCTGTTCCTACCACAAAGCTGCGGGCGATTATCCGCCGGAACAGGATCGTATCCACTGGCGCGTGTCGATCAAGGACTGGGAAGAAACCGGCAAGATGGCGGCGGATTAGCCGTTGCTGCGATCGCGGCGACTTGGTCTTAACACGTAACGATGCAGCGCGGGGTCGAGCGAATACTGGCGTTGCAATTCGGTCGTGCCGGGAACGAGGCGCATTACCTCGGCGCCGGATGGTCTGGCGATGAGGCCGGCAGCCGGTGGATGGTCGGCGGCTTCAGCGTGCTATGGCTGGAAAATCCTGGCGCCGGGCTCGACCTGATTTTGGAACTGGACGTCGGCATATTGCCGGCAGCAACGGCAGCCGTGGCGCAACGCCTCGCGCTGGAAGTGCGCGACCGCCGCTTGACCGAGATCGTCGTCGCCACGGACGGCTCGATCGGCTTCCGCATTCCCGCCGAGGCGATCGAAGGCGCCGGGCCGGTCAAGATTGTGTTTGGGCATCCCGATTGCAAACGCCCGGCCGATGTCGGCTTGGGACCGGACGATCGGTATTTGTCGTTCTGGGTGTCCGATCTGCGCGTTTACCGGGTGTTGCCGCGACCGAAACCCGGTGCCGCACCGCGCCTGCCGCTGCGCCGGGCAATCGAGCGGTTCGAAAGTATCGGCGACAACTGCGAATTCGGATTGCTGCAACGCGCGTTGAAGGCGGAGCCATTGGGTTTGTTCCGGTTTTCGTTCATATCGGTGCCGACATTGCTGCGCGGCCTGCGGTCCGATTTCGGTGGGCAGGAGGATCTCGGCGCGATCTCGGTGTCGTTGGCGGGCAAGAACCGCGAGTATCTGGTGCGGGAATCCCATTTCGGCATGACGTACCATACATTCCAGCACGACGCGGAGACCGATATCGCGACCGTGGCGGATCAACAATTGAAACGGCTGCGTTACCTCAAACGCGAATTCATCGACGACGTGGCGGTGGGGCGCAAAATATATGTCGTCAAGCAATCGCCGGAGCCGTTGATGCCGCACGCGATGTTGCCGGTTTATACGGCGTTGAACGAACGCGGCGCGAATTGGCTGTTGTGGATGGTGCCGGGCGATGCGGCCAATCCGGTGGGGACCGTTACGCCAATGTTGCCGGGATTATTGCGCGGAAATATCGACCGATTCGCGCCGCTCGACGATGCCGCCGATCTTTCGCAGGATTGTTGGGTGTCGGTTTGCAAGGCGGCCTGGAAGATTGCCGGCGGCGCGTTGCGCGATTGATCGCGCCGCACGCCGCCGCTATTCCGGTTAAGCCGGCAGTTTGGTCGACTGCCAGGTCACCATCCGCCAAGTGCCGTTCTGGTTTTCGTAGACGTCGGTGAAACGAACGCCGAACGAATTCGGTTTGCCGCCGGCCATGACGGAAATCTGCGCCTCGCCGGTCAGTACGACGGCATTGCCGAGGTCTTGCGCGACGACGCCGGACGGCACAACCGACGTATAAACCGTCGAGCCATTCTGCATGTTTTCGATCAGGCTGGCCTTGGTATCCATCCGAGCGGAGGAATGGGTGTAGATGAGGCCTTTGCAAATGTGTTTGGTGAGAAAATCGATATTTTTCTCGGCCATCGCGGTCATCCGCTGGCGGTCGAGTTCGATGATGGCGTCTGCGTTGCCGGCCATTGGTTCCTCCTGGTGTTGACGAAGCCCGAATATACGACGGGTGCGTCGGGTTGTCGAAACGTGGGGCGCTTCATCGTGCGCGAATGGCCTCCGCGACACGTTCGGCGATCATGATCGTGGGGATGTTGGTGTTGGTGCGCGATACCTCCGGCATGGCCGACGCATCGGCGACGAACAGATTGTCGGCGCCGACGAGTTTGCCGGTGGGGTCCAGCACCGTTGCTTTGTCGTTCGGATCGCCCATGCGGCAGGTGCAGGACGCGTGCCAAGCCGATTGGACGTTATCCCGCACATGGCGTTCGAGCATGGCCGAATCCGCCAGCAGATCGGGCAGCGGCGGGCAGTCGGCGATGACTTTGTCGAACAGGAATTTCCGCAAAATGGCCGAGGAATCCATCATTGTCGCTGCGATATTCGTCAGGATGGCGTTTTTCAGGTTCTTGCGCCCGACATCGCGCACCCGCTGGGAGAAACGGGACGCAAACAGGTTCGACAAATATTGCGGAACAGGATCGTTTTGCAGAATGCCCGCCATGCGCCGGAAGGCATCGACCATCCGTACCATGTCGCGTTCGTCGCTCAGCCAGTTGAAGTTCACGTCGGGCTCGTCGTTGGGATCGGCCGACTGCAACCGGACCTCCCCGGTGGAGTAGGATCGGCCGATATACGACGACAAGGTGCCGATCCTGGTGCCGACGGCGTGCCAGGCGGATCGGCAGACCGCCATCATGACCATATCGGTGACCGGAACGTTCTCCAACCCGGACGACCAGCGCAAATAGGTATAGTTCCGGCGTAGAACCATTTTGTGGCGCGACACCGGGGGCAGATAGCCGGAAATATGGATGGCGGGATGGTCCATCAGGTTGCTGCCGACGCCGGGTCGGTCGAGCACGACCTCGATCCCTTTGTCGCGCAGATGCGCCCCCGGTCCGATTCCGGACAGCATCAGTAGCCAGGGCGTGTGCAAAGCGCCAGCGCAGAGCACGACATTATCGGCGGCGATGGTTTCGACGGTGCCGTTGCGCCGCACCTCGGCCCCGCTGGCCTTTCCGGCAGCGAACAGAATGCGCCGCACCTGGGTGCTGCCGAGGATTTGCAGATTGGGCCGTCGGCGGGTGGCGTCATCCAGATAGCCGACGGCGGTCGATCGGCGGGCGTTGCCGTCGTTCGACAACGGTAACGGGGAGTAACCTTCGCCAAATTCACCGTTCATGTCGGGACGGAGGGGATAGCCCAGATTGTCCCAGGCCTTTGTCACCGCCAGGGTGAAATCGTCCCATTGTTCCATCGGCATCCGCCGGACGGTGATCGGCCCCTGCGATCCGTGCAGTTGATCGGTGTAATCCAGATCGGTTTCCAGGCGGCGAAAATACGGCAGCACCGCATTCCAGTCCCAGCCTTTGGCACCGATCGCGTCCCAGCGATCGTAGTCCTCGGGCGCGCCGCGCAACGCCACCTGACCGTTGACCGACGACCCGCCGCCGAGCACTCGGCCTTGCTCGTAATAGACCGGTGCGGCATCGGCGCGGCGCCGCACTTTCAGGTTTTTCCAGAAATAATCGGGGTTCATCAACGCGCTACCGGAATAGGTATCGCGGATATCGTCCGGCGTGGCGGCGGGGGCATGATCGGTGCCGGCTTCCACCAGCACCACGCGGTTGGCCGCAACCTCCGATAAGCGGGCGGCCATGACGCAGCCGGCGGAACCGCCGCCGATCACCAAATGGGTCGCTTGCATCGCTTATCCCCCGCGTTTCCTGTCGAGGGAAACAACCATAGCGGCCGGCACCGGGGAGGCAAGCAGCGGGCGGCAAGGGGCGCGAAACCCCCGGCCGCCCGATCGGTATTAGCGGTAGCCGTCGGCTGCCGGCTTCGCCGCGACCGGCTCCGCGCCCAGCAGTTGTTGCATCGCTGCGCCGCGACCGGTCCAGTAATTGTGCAGAATCCGCACATCCCAGCCGATGCAGAAATGTTTCACGCCCATTTCGATATAGGGTTCGGCTTCGGCCGGTTCCGAAATCTCGATCCGCGGATGAATCCCCAGTTTCAAACACGTTTCGATCGTTTTGCGCTCGGCCGCCTTCACCTCGACGCTGCCGCGCTTGCCGACCTGACCGATCGACATCGAATAGTCGGATCCGCCGAACTGCACCATGTCGATGCCCGGCACCGCCAGGATGTTGTCCAAGTCTTCGACGCATTCGCGCTTTTCGACCATGATGGCAACGACCACGTCGTCCAGCGCCTTGACGTAAGCGGGGGAGCCGCCTTCGCGCACCACGCCGACGTCCCGACGCATGCCGACGCCGGTCAGGCCGATGCCGCGACGGTTGCCCGGTGCCTCGGCCCGAGCAGCCGCGACGCAGGCCTTGGCGTCGCCGACGGTGCGGAGATCGGCGAACAGCACGGATTGGAACCCCGATCCGATCGCACGCATGGACTGATGAGTGTATTCGCCCTGCTCGACCTTGATCATCCCCCCGATTCCAGCGACCTCCATCGCTCGGCCCAAATTATCCAGGTCGTGCATGGTGAACGGGCCGTATTCGGCGGTGAATTCGACGTAGTCGTAATGACCGCCGGCGGCGCCGATCAGTTCGACCAGCGTGGGCCAGCAGGACAGGATATGGGTGCCGAGTGTGGGCAGCCCGGCGTCGAGTTTTTCGCGAAGTCGATTGGTACGCATTGTTGGGTTTCCTTCGGTTGTTGTCGTTCAGGCCCGCCGCATGCCCCAGAATACTGGGAACGATGCCGAGACGACATCGACGATGTCGGACCGGAATGCCATCGGTTGGCGCATGCGTCCCAGCGGGAGGAAGTTGACGGTATCGAAATAATGCAATTGGATTTCGGCGGCGATGGTCTGTTGTGTTTCCAGCGTCGGGGCATCGAACCAGGCTTCGCGCATATCCTCCAGCTTCGGGTCGGTCGGCCAGCCGAACCAGCCTTTCCGGCCGTTGCCACGCAGAACCAACATGCTGCCGGGATTGGCCGAGGTCAGCGGGCTCATGACCGTAATGAAACTGCCCCAGCCGCCTTGGTCCAACGGGTTCTGGTTGGCGCGGCGGGTGACGACGCTGCCCCAGTCCATCGATTGGTAATCGACTTTCAGGCCGATGCGTTGGAACAGATCGCGCGCGACTTCCGACATCGTTGCCAGAGCAGGTTGATCGCTGGGCGACATGATCATCACCGGCTCGCCCTTGTAGCCGGACTCCGCGACCATCTTCTTCGCCAACTCCACATTGCGCGGACTGGCCAGTTTTTCGAGTCCGACCTTGCTCGCCATCGGGAAGTTCGGGGCGAACAGGCCGGTGGGCACGATTGCCAGGTCTTTTTGATCGCCGACCACGGATTCGATGAAGGATTGCTGGTCCATCGCGGTCAGGATGGCCTGCCGCACTTTTGGGTTGTCCAGCGGCGGGTTCAGGTGATTGAGCACCATGAACATCAGCCATCCGCCGGGATCGACCACCTTTGTGTAGCAGCCCGGCGATTTGTTCAGCATCGGCACGAGGTCGATCAACGGTTGCTCGACCCAATCGGCCTCCCCCTTTTGTAACGCAGCGGCGGCGGTTGCCGGGTCTGGCTGCACGGTCCATTCGACCCGATCGAAATGGGCCACCTTACCGCCAGCGAAATGGGCGGGGGCTTCCTGCCGGGGCACGTAGCCGTCGAATTTCGCGTAGGCGGCGCGGGCGCCGGACACCCATTCGTCCTTCAGGAATCGGAACGGGCCCGACCCGATCGATTCGGTCACCTGTTCGGTGCCAGGGCGCATGGCGTGCCGTTCCGGCATGATGAACGACTGCCGGGCGCCGAGGCCGAATAGAAGCTGCGGGCAGGGTTTTTTCAGTCGAATTTCGAATTTGCGATCGTCGATCGTCACGATCTCGTTGACGTATTTCATCAGCACCTGGCCGAAAGAATCGCGCGATCCCCAGCGGCGGATCGACTGCGCGCAATCCTTCGCTAGCACCGGCTCCCCGTCGTGGAATTTCAAGCCCGGCCGCAGGGTGAAGGTCCAGGTCAGACCATCGGCGGACACGGTGTGCCCCTCGGCCATCTGCGGCGCGATATTGCCGGCGCCGTCGTAGCCGTACAGCAGGTCGTAGACCATGTAGGCGTGGTTGTAGGTGATTACCGCCGTCGTCCAAATCGGGTCCAGCGCCGTCAAATTGGCCTGCGGGATGAACCGCAGCGGTTTTTTGCCCTGCGCCAGCGCCGGCATGGTCAAAGACGCGGCAGCGGCGATCGAGGGCGCGGTTTTCAACAGGTCGCGGCGGCGCATGGCGGATCCTTCGTAGTGGGGCAGAGCACCGGCCTTTACCGCGTTCCGTCCAACCCGGCCAGATGGCTGGCGGCGGGCCGAGATCGTTTTAGCAGCCCCCAAAAAACGGGAACAGTCGGCAGGATAACCGCACGCCAATCGAATAAAAGTTTTTTGGTTCTTTTTTTCAAAAAAGAATGAATATTTTTTCCTTTAATTAAAAAACTAATCCCTTAATCCTTATGCCAGCCATCGCTAAGCATAAGTGGAATGGACGAAGATCTGCCTAACGCTTTAATAAGCCGCCTCCAGCAGCCGCACAGCGTCTTCGATCTGGTCGGCTGCCGATCTGATTCCTGCATTGGCATTGAAATTCTTGACCGTATCGTTGGCAATGGATCGAATATCGCCACGCGGAATATCGATCTGACGCAGGCGCGTCGGCATTCCCATTCGGGTATAAATATCGTCCAGCCAATCGGCCACCGACAACGCGGCCTGCCGCCCGTCCATATTGCTGTGCCAGACGCCCAAAGCCTGGGCCACTTGCCGAGCGGACGGGGTGTCGATAGTTTCGCTGATACGAATTTTCGATGCGTGTACGACCGATGTCGATTCGCCCTGTCCGACGTGGGGATAATGGACATGCAGCGCGGTGGATACGGCGTAATTGCCCGAAAATGGGCCACCGCGAAACCGGCGTAAACCATCGTCTTCCGCACGGTTCATAAGGAACGCGGCGACGCAAAGATTGGTTCGCAGGACGGGGTTTTCCAATTCCTCGACCAAACGGGGATAGGCAGCAAAAGCCAGCGCGAAGGCATGGTTTCGATCGCCCTCGGCCAGTGGGTTCAGCCCAAGTTGCGACATCGAACTCACCAAACCCGCAAACAAAGTCGTTGCCGTCGATCGAATGAGATTCGGCGGTGCCGTCAGCAACGCATCGTCATCGAAGAAAATCGCTTGTGGACGCGTTTTTGGATCGAAATATTCCATCCGCTGATCCAAGTCCGGGTTTTTCAATCCGGTTCCGGCTCGGTTCATTGCGCTGGTGGGGGTCGTGGGAATGTTGATAATCGGGGGTTTGGGCGCCATCAGGCGGGGGCTGAAAGCCGGCGCGCCTTCCGGATATTGCGTCATGATTTGAAACGGATCGCCGGGCTCCGCCATGAAGATCGCGACTGCCCGCACCGCGACGATGACCGAACCGCCGCCAACTGCGATCAGCAAATCCGCGCCGACCGCTTGCGCCGCCGTTTTTGCTGCAACGACGGACGCGTAGGTCGAATCTTTTTCGATACCATCGAAAACCCCAGCGTACAGCCCGCCCAAAGCCGCGGCGATGCGCTGCACCGTGTCGGTCTTCCGGTTCACCGACGGCGAGCAGACGACAAACGCCCGTTTCGACCCCGCGCGTTGCACCGATTCTTTCAGCCCGTTTTCGATCGCCGACGGGCCGCAATACAGGCGCCAACTGTGGCTGGCGGCGCGAAATGCGGTATCGGGCATGGGATTCCTCCGGTTGGGTTGCGGGGGGATTGTAGAGGCGGTCTCTTGCCCCGCAAACCCGGCAGCGCGATCATGCGGTATTGGGCATCGGATATCGAGCAGGAAGGAATGGGCCATGAACGACCCCGCCGACGTATTGATCATTGGGGCAGGGGCGTCCGGTGCGGCCATGGCGTACAGCCTAGCCGAGACCAAGATGCGTATCGTCTGTCTGGAACAAGGCGATTGGATGAAGCCGTCCGAATATCCCGCCAATGGGCGCGACTGGGAAGCGCGGGCGTTGGGGGATTATTCGCCGAGCCCGAATATCAGGGGACGGAAGGAGGATTATCCGATCAATGAGGATAATTCGCCGATCAAGGTGGTGAATTTCAATGGTGTCGGCGGCGGCACGGTCTTTTATACGGCGCATTGGCCGCGCATGCATCCTTCCGACTTCCGGGTAAAATCGCTCGATGGCGTGGCCGACGACTGGCCGATCCGCTATGCGGACCTGGAGCCGTTCTTTACCGAGAACGATAAAACGATGGGCGTTTCCGGTCTGGCAGGCGACCCCGGAGTGCCCGAACGCAACCCCCCGATGCCGCCCCTCGGTCTGGGAAAATCCGGAACCCGATTTGGTCAGGCAATGAACTCGCTTGGCTGGCATTGGTGGCCATCCGATACGACCGTCGCGACCACCGATTACGAAGGGCGCGCGAAATGTATCAATCTCGGCCATTGCACCCCGGCCTGCGCGCAGGGGGCGAAGGCGAGCACCGATATAACCTATTGGCCGTTGGCGCGGCGGGCCGGCGTGGAATTGCGCACCCATTGCCGGGTAAAGGAGATTCTTACCAACGAGCAGGGCATGGCGACCGGCGTCGTTTATTTCGATAAAGACGGGACGGAACAGTTTCAAGCGGCCGAAGTCGTCGTGGTCGCCTGCAACGGTGTCGGCACGCCGCGATTGCTGTTGAACTCCAAGTCGGAACGATTTCCGAACGGGCTGGCGAATTCCAGCGGGCTGGTCGGTAAAAACCTTATGTTCCACCCCTATGCCCAGGTCTACGGGTATATCGATGAGCAGGGGGACGCAAACCGGGCACCGCCAACGTGCCTGTGGAGCAAAGAATTTTACGAAACCGATCCGAACCGCGATTTTGTGCGCGGTTACACGATCCAGTTCAATCGCGGCACCGGACCGGTGACCGAGGCTATTACCAGCGCAGCCAAAGGGATGTTGCCCTGGGGCGTCGATCATCACGCGCGGTTTCGGCAATTGAACGGGCGGCGTATCGCGCTGTCGGCCATTTGCGAGGACCTGCCCGAGGCCCACAACCGGGTGACCCTGGACCCCGTGTTGAAAGACAGCAACGGCATTCCGGCACCGAAGATCGATTATACCATCGGCGAGAACAGCGCCCGCATGATGGCGCACGGGATTGCTCGCGCGAAAGAAATATTGGCGGCGGCGGGCGCTACGGATATCGTAACGAACAGCCCGATCGTCTATGGCGGCTGGCACCTCCTGGGAACAGCGCGAATGGGTAACGATCCCGCTCGGTCTGTCGTCAACGACTGGGGTCGCACGCACGACGTGAAGAACCTGTTTATCGTCGATGGTTCGCTATTCGTTACGTCCGGCGGGGTCAATCCAACCTCGACGATTCAGGCGCTGGCGCTGTATATCGCGGATCGGATGAAGCAACGTTTGGCGACCTTGTTCGACTGATTGGTAGCAGGCTGCTGAAAAACGGGATCGGTCGGTCTGCCGGCCCGTTTGCCAGCAACCTGCTATACATCGTCCCAACTGAGCATCGCCAGTTGTTCGGCCGACTGGGTGTGGAATTCGGATTCCCGCTCCAGGTTCTTGGGAAAACGGTTGCGCCGCGCCAAAACGAGGCACTGCTTGGCTTTCGCCGCGTGCCAGGACCGGGCTGCGGCGATCGCGGCATCCCAGCCGCGCTGGAAGTCGGGGGTGTTATCGATGCTCATGCACCGAATATAGTGCATGCCGACCCCTCACCTCAAACGCCTTGTCGGCATTGCCCTGTTCCCCGGCGGTCAGGCGCCGGCCAGAATCGCATCCGCAATCTTTTCCGCTGTCATGATCGTGGGGATGTTGGTGTTGGCGCAGGGCACGACAGGGAAGATGGATGCATCGACCACGCGCAATCCGGCGATGCCCTTGACCCGTCCGGCATTGTTGGTCACCGCCATCGGGTCGTCGTCGGTGCCCATGCGGCAGGTGCAGGACGCATGCCAAACGCCGACGGCGGCTTTGCGGATGAAGGCCTCGGCCTGCTCCTCGTCGTTGCAGACGCCCTCCTGGGTGAAGCCCTCCATGATCAGGTTTTCGATCAGCAAGCGGCGCAGGAAGCCGGGGCCATCCAGCAATTTTGCCATGATGCCGGTCAAGATGCGGTTCTTGGTGTTGATCTCGCCGACCTGCCGCACTTTGTCGGAATAGCTGGCCGGGAAGGGGTCGCTGGCGATCTGCCGCATCGCGGGATGGTTATACAGCGGGGTGATGCGGCGGATGCCGTCGGCGATCCGATCCAGATCGCGCTTGTCGGACAGCAGGTTGAACGCGACCTCCGGCTCATCGGCCCAGTTGCGGCTCGACAGGCGGACCTGCCCGGTTTCCGAGAATGTTTTGTTAACGAACAGGATGAAGCTGGCGATCTGCTCCCCGACTGCGTGCCACGATGTCTTGGTGGCGCCGACCACGAACATGTCGCCGGGCGGAGCGCCGCCCATTTGGGAGGAATAGCGCGCGGCCACGAACAAATGCCGCCTGGTTTCCTTGTTGGTGACGCGGGCGCCGGGTTTCAGGAAGGCGGCCAGCGCGATCGAAGGGTGATCCATCAGTCGTTGCCCAACGCCGGCCAGCGCTTGGCGCACGGGAATGCCCATATCGCGCAGATGCCCGACCGGGCCGATGCCGGCGCGCAACAGATGGGCGGGGGAGTGGATGGCGCCGGACGACAGGATCACCTCGTTCCCGCGAAATTCGGTGGGTTTGCCGTTCACCAGCGCCTTGACGCCGACGCAGCGCAGGTCTTCGAACAGCAGTTCGGTCACCTGGGTGTCGGTCGAGATCGTCAGATTGTCGCGCTTGCGCACATCGGCGTTCAAATAGCCGATGGCGGCGGAGACACGCTGTTCTTCGGCGTTGGAGATGGTGACGGGGAAATACCCGTCCTCGAAATGTCCGTTCTGGTCGGGCAAGTATTTGTAGCCGCTTTCCGAAAATGCTGTTGCCAGCGCCTTGGCATGGCCGGGCCATTGCCGTTCCGGCACCCGGCGGATCGGAATCATGCCGTCCTTGCCGTGCCATTCGTTGTCGAAGTCCAGGTCGCGTTCCAGCTTTTTGAAATACGGCAGGACATCGTTCCATTTCCAGCCGCTGGCGCCGCGCGCGTCCCACTCGTCGTAGTCGGTCGGTGCGCCCCGATTGGCCATCTGGCCGTTGATCGAGGACCCGCCGCCGAGAACCCGGGCTTGCTCGTATTTGCGGAGCCGGGGTTTCGGGGCATCGGGGTTGTTGTGGGACACAACCTCGGTGCTGACTTTCAGCTCGGTCCAATGGAAGCGTTTATCGAGGTAGGCGGTGCCGGAATAGCTATCGAGGATTTCCTTCGGCACGGCGCCGGGCGGTGTGTCCTGTCCGGCCTCGCAAATCAGCACCTTGTTGGAACTGCGCGCCGACAGCCGGTTGCCCAGCACCGACCCGGCGGACCCGCCGCCCACAATGATATAGTCGTATTGCATCGTCTTCTCCGCACGCTTCCGTTTGCGAGACCCTGCCCCGAACGCTGCGTCAGCGCAAACCAGGCGCCGGGTTGCCACGTCGCAGGCAGGTCCGCACAGTGCCGGCGTTGCAGGAGGATACCGCCATGCCCCCACCTCGGGCCCTGGAAAACATACGCGTGGTCGATTTCAGTTGGGTACGGGCGGGACCCTGGGCGACGCGGTGGTTGGGGGCGATGGGGGCGGAGATTGTGAAGATCGAGTGGCCGGACAGCGAGCGCGGCCGCCTGCCAAGCTCCACCACGCCGCAGGGGATGGCGACGACGCTGAATACATCGGGCAATTTCGCCGACACCAATGTCAACAAAAAGAGCCTGTCGCTGAATGTCCGCAGCCCCAAGGGCCTGGAAATCGCCAAGCGGCTGATTGCGATGTCGGATGTCGTGATCGAGAATTTCAGCTCCCGCGTGCTGCGCAATTGGGGGTTGGGGTACGAGGAACTGTGCAAAATCAAACCGGATATCGTTTACGTCTCGATGTCGGGTTACGGCCATACCGGGCGCAACCATGCCTACACGACGTTCGGGCCGGTGGCGCAGGCGGTGTCGGGGCTGACCTACCAATCGGGTTTGCCGGGGCAACCGCCGGCGGGTTGGGGGTGGTCCTATATGGACGATACCGGCGGCATGTATGGCGCGATGTGCGTGCTGACCGGGCTTTATCGGCGCAACACGACGGGGCAGGGGCAGCATATCGATCAGGCGCAGATGATTTCGGCGGTGCCGTTGAACGGACCGGCGTTGCTCGATTTCACCGCCAACGGCCGGCGCACCCGCCGCCCCGGATTTCCACCGGGCAATCGCGCTTATTGGCCGGGCACCCCGCTGGCGAATAATTTCCGAGGCCCAACCGTCGCGCCGCACAATGCCTATCGCACCCATCCCTTGGGTTATAACGATTGGTGCACGATCGCCTGCCCGACCGACGACGAATTCGCCCGTTTGGCGCAGGTTATGGGGCGCGACATCCCGGCGGAATTTGCCACCATGTCCGACCGGCTGGCGCAGCAAGATGCGCTGGACGCCTGGGTGGAATCCTGGACGACGACGCTGGGCAAATACGACATCGTCGAACGCTTGCAGGCCGCCGGGGTGCGCGCCATGCCGGTGCAAAGCGCCGAGGATCGGGTCGAAAACGACCCCCAATTGCGCCATCGCGGCATGTATCGGCCGATGGAGCACCCCGACCTCGGGGTACGCAAGGTGCAGAATGCACCGTTTGCGATGTCGGCAACGCCCGTGGAAAATACCCTGCCGGCGCCGCGCATCGGCGAGCACACCCGCGATATTGTCGAGGGTTTGCTGGGCTACAGCCACGACGATTTGCGGGCCGGTTTCGACGACGGCACGTTCTGGCCAACGAAACGACCGCTGTTCGATTATCAGCAGGAGATGCTGGCATGACCGAGGGACCCCTCAGCGGTTTGCGGGTGTTGGAACTCGCGGACGAAACGGGCCATTTCTGCGGCAAGCTGCTGGGCGATCTCGGCGCCGATGTCGTCAAGATCGAGCCGCCGGGCGGCGAGCTTTGCCGCAATATCGGCCCGTTCCTCGACGATGTGCCGCATCCCGACCGCAGCCTGTCGTTTTGGTATTACAACACCTCCAAACGCGGCATCGCGCTCGATCTGAAAAACGCGGACGGGCGGGCTTTGTTTCGGCGTCTGGCGGCGGATGCGGATGTCGTGTTCGAAACGTTCCGGCCGGGCTATCTGGACTCGTTGGGATTGGGGTATGAATCGTTGCGGGCGGATAACCCCGCCCTGGTGCTGTGCGCGCTGACCCCCTTCGGGCAGACCGGGCCGTGGCGCGATTATGCAACGACGGACCTGCTGCACATGGCAGCCGGGGGGGAAATGGCATCATGCGGCTACGACGGTTCGGATGTGCCGATCGCCCCGACCGGCGGGCATGCGTGGCACATGGGCTGCCATTACGCCTACATGGCGATTATGGCCGCGCTGGTCTATCGCAGCGTGTCGGGGCAGGGGCAATACGTCGATGCATCCATCCACGAGGCCTGCGCGCTGACCACGGAATCGGCGATCGCCAACTACATCTACCGGGGGGAGACGCTGATCCGGCAGACCGGGCGCCACCACGCCCCGGCGCCGACGATGCGCACGCAGTTCCTCGCCAAGGACGGGGTTTACGTGACGGCGCTGATCTCGGGCGGGCTGAACCCGCGCAATGTCGCGGCCCTGGCCGATCTGATGGACGCGCACGGCATGGCGGGGGATTTGAAGGACTCGAAATATGCCGATCCCGCCGTCGTCGCGGCGAGTACCGAACACATTGTGGATGGGCTGCTTGCGTCGTTCATTGCTAGTTTGCCGGCCGAGGACGTCTATCACGCCGGCCAGCAACGCGGCTTCACCTGGGGGGCGGTGCGCGCGCCGGAGGATTTGTTGGAGGATGGCCATTTGCAGGATCGGGGATTCTGGAAAACGGTGGAGCACCCGGAACTCGGCCGGCATTTCGTCTATCCCGGGGAGGCCGCGATTTATAACGGCACGCCCTGGGCGATTTCCCGCCGCGCGCCGCTGGTCGGGGAGCATACGGCGGACATATTGTGCGGCGAACTCGGCTTAACCCAGGCGGCGTTGGCGGCATTGCGAGAAAGCGGCGCGATCTGACGCCGGCTTGTCCAGCCCGACACCCTGTGGCACTGCATTGGGGCATAGAGGAGAGAATTCATGGACTTGACAGGCAAAGTCGCGTTGGTGACCGGCGGCAACGGCGGATTGGGGCAGCGCATCTGCCACGCGCTGGCCAAGGAAGGCGTGCATATCGCGGTCATGTATGCGCAAAGCCGCGATCAGGCGGAAGCGGTGGCGGCCGAATTGAAGGCGAAGTATCAAATCGATGCCATCGCGTTCCAATGCGATATCGTCAGTCCCGCCGACGTCGATCGGCTGATATCGGATGTAACGGCACGCTTCGGGCGGTTGGATATTCTGATCAACGATGCCGCTTACAACAAGGCAATTCCGTTCCACGATCTGGACAATTTGACGGAGTTCGAATGGGATAAAATCCTGGCGGTCAATTTGACCGGCCCGATGCGGATGATCAAAGCGGTGGCGCCGATCATGAAGGCGCAGGGCCAGGGGCGGATCGTCAATATTGCCTCGGTTGCGGGTTTGCATCCGACGGGGTCCTCGATTGCGTACGCCGTATCGAAGGCGGGGCTGATCCATCTGACCCGCTGCATGGCGGTCGGACTGGCGCCGGAAACATTGGTCAACTGTGTCGCCCCCGGATTGATCGAGGGCACCCGAGCGACCGCCAATCTGCTGCCGGAAATGGTTGCCCGTTCCGCCCAGGGTGCGGTGTTGAAAAAAGCCGCCGACAAGGACGATTGCGCCGATCAGGTGGTGACGATGTGCCGCACGGAAACGATGACCGGCCAGACCGTGGTGATCGACGCCGGTCGGGTGTTCCACTGAATCCAGGCGTCGATATTTCCCATCGGGCGGCGGGCGGCCCGTTGATATTCCCCCGGGAAGCAGCGGGCCGGGGGACGATTGTTGCGCTCGCGGTCGAAGTCAGCCGGACGATGCCGTCTGACTTCGACCGCTAGCCCTTGTTTTTGTGGGCCGATTCACCCGACTGCATAGGATGCTTCCGTCGGGATCGGACCTCTATTTTAGCCTGCCTGAACAAGGCATCGACCCCGCGCGCCGCTCCCATTGTCTCGGCTTCGTTGCTGACAGCGATGTGGGCGTGTTCGCAACGATATACGATATTGTCGGACGACCGGGCGATGCCCAGGCCGATGCCCAGGCCGATGCCGGATGCGGCCCCGGCGACGATCGCGGTCTTGCCCGCGATATCCTGCATGGTTCGTATCGCCTTTTTATCGGTTGCGGCTTCGATAAGTCTCCGGCGCGTAGACGGCGAACAGCACCCCGGCGACGAGCATCAGCCCTGCGGCCACGATTAGCGATACGGTCGCGCCGAACAGATCCGCGATCGCGCCGAGCGCCAGCGGCCCCGCAACGTAGCCGATATCGCCGGCCATGCGGAACAGGCTCAGGGTCGTGGCGTTGCGTCCGGGCGGGGCGCTGTCGGCGGCATACACCGACGGGGCGGCGCCGCCGATCGCGCTGGCCACGCCCCAAACGATGTTGGCCGCCATGAACCAAGCGTAGGACGGGGCGAAGCAGAACAGCAGCATGCTGGCGCCGGACACGATGGTCGATGGCGCGATGACCGCTTTGCGCCCGAAATAATCGGTCAGCATGCCGCCGGGGTAGGAGGCGAGCAGCCCGACCACGGTGCCCACCGCCAAGGCGAAGCCGATCTCGGTCACCGAGAGGCCCAGGCGGACGGTTCCGAGCACGGGGACGATGGCGAACAGGCCGCCGGTGCGGGCGGCGGCGTTAGCCATCGAGACGAGGCAGGCGAGCACGAAGCCGGTCTGTCGCCAGAGCATCGCGAAATCCGCCAGAAACGATCCGCCGGCCCGATTGCGCTTTGCCCCGCCGGTGCGGCCGATATCGCGGGTTTCCCCCAGCGCGAAGTAGCCGACCCCGGCCGCGAACAGCCCGGCGACGGAATAGACCCAGAACGGTGCGGTCAGCCCGTAATGCGCCGACAGCAGCCCGCCGGGGAACGGCCCGACCCCGGCGGCGAAGATGAACACGCCTTGATAGATGGAGACGATGCGGCCTCGGCGTTCGGGCGTGGTGATATCGGCGAGCACGATCTGCCCGGTGGTGACGATCAGCCCGGCCCCGGCGCCGGCCACGAAGCGGGCGAGGATGAACTCGGGGTAGCTGGCAGCGAGCGCGCACCACAGATTGCCGACGGTGGTGACGACCCCGCCCAGCGCGAGGGCGTGCCGCCGTCCCACGCCGTCCGACAGCCACCCGGCCGGTATCGCGCCGCAGAAGCGGGCCAGCCCGTAGATGCCGACGGCCATGCCGATGGCGGAGGCGGATACGCCGAAGGATTTTGCATAGAGCGGCAAGGCGGGGACCACGCCGCCGAAACCGAGCTGATTGATGCCGGCTAGCACGCACATCCAGATCAGGGTTTTGTTCGCGGTCGTCAAAATCGGGATTACCTTTTTGCGGGCCAGGGGCTAACCGGGTGTCTAGAGCGCGATGACCGGAGGTGGAACCATCGAAGGTCTGAATCGCGCGACCAAACCGAGCGTTAGCGTGCGATATGCGAGCGCAAGCGAACACATCGCACGCTAACGCAGGACGGGGGAAATACCATCGTGACGAGCAAGGGCGGCCAGACGGGAAGCGGGAAGACTGGAAGCGGGAAGCGCGGCGGCTCGGCGGGGATCGGGCGGCGGGCGCTGCTGCAAACGGCGGCGGCATCGGTGGCGGTGCCGGGTCTCGCCGCGCCGGCGCTGGCGGCCGACGAACGCCAGCGGGTGCTGAATTTCATGCCGCAGGTCGATCTCGCCACCCTCGATCCGCATTTCAGCACCACCAACGTCACCCGCAACCACGGCGGGCTGGTGTACGATCAGCTTTATGGCCTCGATTCCGCCTTCCGCGCGCAGCCGCAAATGGCCGAGGGGCATACCGTCGACGACGGCGGCAAGCGCTGGCGGGTCCGGCTGCGCGACGGCCTGAAGTTCCACGACGGGGAACCGGTTCTGGCCCGCGATTGTGTCGCCAGCCTGAAGCGCTGGGGCAAGCGCGATGTGCTGGGGATCGAGCTGATGCGCCTCGCCGATGAGATTTCGGCGGCCGACGATCGCACCATCGAATTCCGCTTCAAGCAGCCGTTTCCGAAACTGCCGGAAGCGATCGGCAAGCCCGGCGCCTTCATGCCGGCGATCATGCCGGAGCGGCTGGCGTCGTTGGATGCCTTCAAGCACGTGCCGGAGATTATCGGCAGCGGCCCGTTCCGCTATGTCGCAGCGGAGCGGATGCAAGGCGTGCGCAACGTCTACGCGAAGTTCGACGGCTACGTGCCGCGCCCCAACGGCACGCCCGACCGAGCGGCGGGGCCGAAGATCGTGCATTTCGATCGGGTGGTTTGGACGACCATGCCCGATCAGGGCATCGCCTTGGCCGCCTTGCAGAAGGGCGAACAGGATTGGTGGGAATTCGCCTCCCAGGATTTGTTGCCGCTTATTCAGAAGGACCGTGCGCTGCGCGGCGAGGTGCTGGAAACCGAGGGCAACTACATCATGGTGCGCTTCAACCACATCCACCCGCCGTTCGACCGGCCGGAGATGCGGCGGGTCATCCTCCGCGCCCTCGATCAGGAGGATTTTTGTGCGGCCGTGGGCGGGGCCGATGCGGCGCTGCGTCGGCCGGGTGTTGGATATTATCCGAAAGGGATGCCGGACGGGACGGATGCCGGCCTCGATGCCATCCGCAAGCCGCTGAGCGATGCGCAGGCGCGACAGGCGCTGAAAGATGCCGGCTACAACGGGGAGAAAATCGTCCAGTTCTCCCCGGCGGACTATCCCAATGTGCGCGTTGCGAACGAGGTGTTGGCCGATCTGTTGAAGCGGATCGGGGTCAATCTGGACTATGTCAGCACCGATTGGGGCACGATGACGCAGAAGATGATCAAGAAGGATCTGGCGCTGGCCGGCGCCTGGAACATCCATATGCTGAACGTGCCGTGCCTGTCGGTGGCGTCCCCCTTGGTCAATTCCCGCCTGCGCGGTTCGGGGTCGGACGAGTCCGGCTGGTTTACCAACGCCAATTACGAGGAACTGCGCCGGCAATGGATGCTGGCCGAGGAACCCGGCGAACGCCGCCGTCTGGCCGAGGCGCTGCAACGGGAATGCCTTGACAGCGTGCCATTGGTGCCGGGCGGGGTGACGCTGCAACCGGCGGCGTGGCGCGCCGATCTGGAAGGCGTGCTGGGCGGGGTGCCCAAATTCTGGAATGTCCGACGCAGGAGTTGAGCCATGACCGTCGCGATCCAACCGCAGCGCCCGGGTTTCGCCGGGCTGGTAACCGGCATCGATTGCACCGCGCCGTTGTCCCCGGCCGAGATCGCCGCCATCGAGCGCGGCATGGACGATTTCGCCGTGCTGGTGTTCCGCGACCAGCGGCTGACCGACGAACAGCAAATGGCGTTCACCCTGCAATTCGGCGATATCGAGCGCACCGGCTACGGCACCGAACGCATCCATCTGCGGACGGCGGAGGAGGCGCGCAAATTGGGCAGCGGGATCGGCGATTTCTCCAACGTGCGGGCCGATGGCACGCCGCTGGCGCCGGATAGCCGCGCTTATATGTTCAAATTGGCGGATCGGTTGTGGCATTCCGACAGTTCGTTCAAGGCGACGCCGGCGAAGTATTCGCTGCTGTCGGGCCGGGCGATCCCATCCTGGGGCGGGGCGACGGAATTCGCCGATATGCGCGCCGCCTACGACGCCCTGGACGAGCGGACCCGGGCGGAGGTCGAGGATCTTGTTTGCCGGCACTCGCAAATGTATTCCCGCGAGAAGGTCGGCTTCACCGCTTTGACCGACGCCGAACAGCAGGCTTTCGCCCCGGTCCGCCAGCGTTTGGTGCGCCGGCATCCTACCAGCGGGCGCAAGTCGCTGTTCTTGTCCGCCCATGCCGGCACCATCGAGGGCATGAGCCTGCCGGAAGGGCGGATGCTGCTGCACGATCTCACGGAATTCGCCACGCGGGAGCGCTTTGTCTACGCGCATGCGTGGCGGCTGCACGATCTCGTGGTGTGGGACAATCGGACGACGCTGCATCGCGGGCGGCGGTTCGATCCGACCGAAGCGCGCGATGTGCGGCAAACCCGTTTGGCGGGCGACGGGCCGACGATCGAGCAGGGGGCTTAGCCATCGAAGCGGCGGTCGATCGGAGGCTTCGGCCGGCCTGGACGGGCGGCGCGTTCTGTGCTTGATTTGTTCCTACGAACCCGCCTTGCGTGCCGGCTGGGAGTCAGGCGATCTGACGCGCCCGGCGGGTTGATCGCGACTCGGCGTCCCCCCAAACCCGTCCCGGTGCCCCCCCTATGCCGACGCCGTATTCCTCCCAGGACCTGAACCGAACCTTTGATGCGCGGGCGTTGACGCGCGGGCGGGGGTTGGGGTTGGCGGGCGCGGTGGAGGTGCAGCTCGACGGCGATGCCATTCTCGGCACCGTCATGGATCGCGACACGCCCCGCTCGGTGCGGATCGTGCCGTCCGCTATGGGGCGGCGGGTGGTGTTCGATCACGAGTGCAGTTGCCGGATTCGCGGCTGTCCGCATCTCGCCGCCGTCGCCTTTGCCGCGCTCGACCGGTTCCCCGCCTTGCGCAGGGCGGAACAGCAGACCTTCCTCGATACCCTAGCGCCAGCGGTGCCGGAGAAAGAACGCCAGCGGCTGGTGCTGGAATTGGCGCCGGCCGATGGGCGCCATGCGTGCAGCGTCGCCGCGCTGCTGATCGGGGAGCGGACGGGCACCATCGCGCCCATAACCGCGGCCGCGCTGGCCGCCGACGCGACCGTGCCCGAAGCGGTGCGGGAGTTGGTTTATCTGATCGGGGAGGGGGTTGAGCCGCGCACCGGCATCGCGGCCGATCTAGTGACCGATGTTCTGCATGCGCTGATCGAAACCGGGCAGGCGCGCTGGCATGCCGGCGGTAAGCCGTTGGTCAAGGGCGAGACGCGGTATTTCGCCTCTGCCGCCGCCGCGACGTTGCCCGCGCGATCGGGTGTCGTCGTCGCCGATACCGGCCCCTGGTATGTCGATGCGACAACGGGGGAGGTCGGGCGGATCCGCATCCGCACGCCGGAGGCGGTGCCCCGACCGGCTGTCGCCGTGGCGCCGCGCCCAGTGCCAGCGCAGCTTCCGACCCTGCCCCAGGGCCGGCCGGCGTCCTACGCGCCGATCGGACCAGTGCCCCGCGCTCCCGCCTCGATCCCCGAATCGCTGCAACGCCGTCGGGGTGGGGCAGCGGATCCGGTCGAACCGGCGATCGTCGATCGGCCGATGACCCCCGGTCTGCGGTTGACCCGCTTCCCCTGCCCGGACGAGCGCGGCCGCATCGTCCCCTGCGACGCCCTGCTGCTGGAATTCGACTACGCCGGCGCCACCATCCCCTTCGACGACGATCGGCAGTTCGTCCGAGCGAACACGCCGTACGGGCCGGAATTCGTGCGTCGGGATCGCAAGGCCGAGGCCGCTGCCCTCGACGCGATCCGGGGCGATGGGCTGGTGCAGATGCGCATGGCCACCGGACAATCGGCGAAGGGGCGGACCGTTTTCGTGTTTCGCGGCAGCGACGCGCCGGAGAACTGGCAGGCTTTCGTGACCGAACGTCTGCCCGCGCTGTCGGGCCTGGGATGGAACAACCGGGTCGATGCCGCCTTCGGCCCGCGCATCGCCGCGACCGAGGGGCATTGCGACATGCAGGTCGCGGATTCCGCCAGCGGTGGGTTCGCGCTCGACCTCGGGATCGACATCGATGGGACCCGGCATCCGCTGCTGCCCATCCTGCTGCGCCTTCAGGAACGCGGCGGTATGGCCAGTGCGCGGGTGGTCGGCGGATTGCTCGTCACCAGCCTCGACGACGGCCGCATCCTGCAACTCCCCGCCGCGCGGATTGCTCGGCTGCTGGCGGTGATGGACGATCTGACCGAATCCGCGCACCGAACCAAAGGCGACACGCTGGAACTGGACGCCGAACAGGCGGCGGATGTGCTCGACCTCGAAGATATCCTGGCCACCCGCTGGCAGGACGGCGCGACGGCAGCGGCCCATGTCGCGCGTCTGCGCTCCGCCGCCGAGGCACCGCATGTCCCGGTCCCCCCCGCCTTCGCCGCCACGCTGCGGCCGTATCAGCAGCACGGCGTCAATTGGTTGCAGTATTTGCGCGGCAACGACCTGGGAGCACTGCTGGCCGACGAGATGGGGCTGGGCAAGACCGCGCAGACCATCGCCCATATCGCCATCGAACATGCGGAAGGTCGGCTCGATACCCCGGCCTTGGTCGTGGTGCCCACCACCTTGGTGCCGAATTGGACGGCGGAACTCGCCCGTTTCGCGCCGCATCTGCGGGTGAGCGTGCTGTACGGGCTGGACCGCCACGCCCGCCGCGCCGACCTGATCGGGGTGCACGTGGTTGTCACCACCTACACGGTGTTGACCCGCGATATCGCCGAGATGGCCGAACTGCCCTGGCACATCGTGGTGTTGGATGAGGCGCAGGCGATCAAGACCCCCAGCAGCAAGGCCACGATCGCGGTTTGCCGCTTGCGGGCGGGGCAGCGCATCTGCCTGTCGGGCACCCCGATCGAAAACCATCTGGGGGAGTTGTGGTCGCAATTCGCCTTCCTGATGCCGGGCCTGTTGGGCACCCGGAAAACCTTCTCCCGCCGCTTTCGCACGCCCATCGAGAAGGACGGCGACCTCGTTCGGCGGGCGCAGCTTGGCGCGCGCATCCGCCCGTTCATCCTGCGCCGCACCAAAGCGGCGGTGGCAACCGAACTGCCGCCGAAACATACGATTCTGCGGCGCATCGAGTTGGCGCCCGATCAGCGGGAGCTCTACGAGACCATCCGCGAAACCATGCAGGCGCGGGTGGTCGCGGGGATCGCCGAACGCGGGATCGGGCGCAGCCATGTGCTGGTGCTCGACGCCCTGCTGAAACTCCGGCAGGTCTGTTGCGACCCCCGCCTCGCTCGGCTGGGCGACGCGGCGTCGGCCGGCACATCCAGCAAGCTGGACGATATGCTGGAAATGGTGGGCGAGATGATCGCCGAGGGCCGCCGGATCCTGCTGTTTTCGCAGTTCACCTCGATGCTCGACCTGATGAAGCCGGCCTTCACCGCAATCGGCATTCCCTACGTGGAGTTGCGCGGCGACACGGTGGATCGCGCCGAACCGGTACGAGCATTCGAAGCGGGGGAGGTGCCGCTGTTCCTGATTAGCCTAAAGGCCGGTGGGCGGGGGTTGAATCTGGTCTCGGCGGATACCGTCATCCATTACGATCCCTGGTGGAATCCGGCGGTGGAGGATCAGGCGTCCGACCGTGCGCATCGCATCGGCCAGACCAAATCGGTGTTCGTCTACAAGCTGATTGCCGCCGATACGGTGGAGGAGCGCATCGTCGAAATGCAGGAGCGCAAGGCCGCGCTGGCCAGCATCGCTTTGGGCGAGGACGGCGCCGCGCTGCCGCCGCTGGACCTGGAGGATATCGACTACCTGTTCGGCGCCACCCAGCCCCTGCTGGCAGCCTAGTGGTCGAAATCAGCCGGACGATGCCGTCTGACTTCGACCACTAGGCTTTGATTTGGTGGGCCGATTCACCTAACGCTTGGAACTCAAGCGTTAGGATCGGACCACTAGATCGCGATCCGTTCGCGCTCGCTCACGTATCGCGATCTAGTCTGTTGTTTGTTCGCGCGATTCAGACCTACGGTGATTCCACCTTCGATCATCGCGCTCTAGCGGGCCGCTGCGGGTTATTGCTGGGTTTGCGACTGGCCTTGCGACTGGCTTTGCGTTTGGCTTTGGCCGAGGTCGCGCACTGCCACCTGCACCGTCAATGTCTCCCGCCCGCGTTGGCGCCGTACGCCACGGATCGGCGCCGCAGACGCCGCATCGAATGCCGACCCCAGCCGCACATACCGCTCGGTTGGGCACAGGTCGTTGGTCGCATCGAAGCCGACCCAGCCGATATGATCCACCAAAGCCTCGGCCCAGGCGTGATGCGCGGATGCGCCCGAACCGTCGTCCAGCAGCAGATACCCGGTGACGTAGCGGGCCGGGATCTCCAGGTGGCGGGCGGCGGCGATGAAGATATGGGCGTAATCCTGGCAGACGCCGCGCCTGTTGGCGAAGGCGGTGGCGGCGGTGGTTTGGGCGTCGGTTGTGTCGGTTTCGTATGTCATATGCGCGCCGATCGCGGCCATCAGGGCATGCAAGGTTGCCAGCCGATCGGGATCGCGGGCGGCTTCGGCCAACGCGACGATGCCGGGGCAGGCGGCGGCGATCGGGTTGCTGCGCAGGAAGGCGCCCTGTGCCACGAACTCCCCGGTGAGGCCGGCGACGCCGCCATTGTCGGTCGTTTCGATCTCGCCGCCGGCGGTAATCCGCATGACGGTCCGATCTGCCGGCGCGGCGACCAGTTCGACGCGGTTGCCGAAGGCGTCGGTATAGGTGGCGGCTTTGTCGATACCGGGTGCATCGACGCTCCAGGACAGCACCGTCTGTCCGTTCGCCGGGGCCGGATGCAGGCGCAAAGCTTGCACCGACGGCGCCGAGGGGCCTTCGTAGGTGTATTCGCTGACGTGGGAGATCGAAATGCGCATCCGGTCGTCCTGTCAGTTGAAGTGGTAGTCGATCGCGGCGGTATTGACGATTTCGGCCGTGCGGTGCAGCGAGTCCGTCAGGAATTCGTGCAATCCGTCCTGGAAAATCGTTCGGATTTCGGTCTCGCGCAGTTTGTCGTTGGCCTCGTTGGCCATGCGCAGACTATCCTGCCCGCCGCCCGTGCGTTCGGACAGGCCCGCGAGCGCGCGCATGACGTGGTTGGCGCTGTAGCGCAGGCTGCGCGGCATCTCGCGGCTGAGGATCAGGAATTCGGCCACTTTCGGCGGGCGGTAGCGATCCTTGTAGACATGGCGGTAGGATCGGTGGGCAGAGACCGATCGCAGGATGGTTTCCCATTGGTACATGCCACGCTCCCCGGCCGCTGCTTCCGTGGTGGGCAGCAGGGTGCTGTAGCGGGTGTCCAGGATGCGGGCCGTGTTGTCGGATCGCTCGATGAAGTTGCCGAGTTGCAGGAAGCGGTAGCCCTCGTCGTGCAGCAGGGTGCCTTGCAGGGCGCCGCGGAACAAAGCGGTTTTCTCCCGCACCCAATCCAGCAATTCCGGCAGTTTGCCGGGCCGCAGGTCGTCGGGCTTGTAGTCGGCGAATTCGATCCATGCGGTATTCAGGGCTTCCCACACCTCCCGCGTCAGAGCGGTGCGGACGGATCGTCCGTTGGTGCGCGCGGCTTCCAGGCAGGACGCGACGGAGGATGGGTTCTGCCGATCGAACAGCAGATATTTCTGCACCGCGTCGGAGGTCAATCGGGTCAGGCCGGCGGCGGCGGGATCCGGGCAGCCGGCGGTGGCGAGGGTGGTTTTCCAGTCCTCGCGATAGCCGGACCCGACATCGGGGGTCAGCGACAGGCGGTGCCCGACGGCGGTCAGGCGGGCGACGTTCTCGGCCCGCTCCATATAGCGGCCCATCCAGAACAGGTTGGAGGCTGTGCGTCCGAGCATGATCAGTCCTCCAGCACCCAGGTGTCTTTGGTTCCGCCGCCTTGGCTGGAGTTGACCACCAGGGAGCCTTTTTTCAGCGCGACCCGGGTCAGGCCGCCGGGGGTTATGCGGATGCGATCGCCGACCAGCACGTAGGGGCGGAGATCGACGTGGCGCGGGTCGATCCCCTCCGCGCAGAAGGCCGGGCAGGTCGATAGCGACAGGGTCGGCTGGGCGATATAGTTGCTGGGCCGGGCTTTGATCCGATCGGCGAAATCGGCCCGTTCCTTCCGGCTGGCATGCGGTCCGATCAACATGCCGTAGCCGCCGGACCCGTGCACTTCCTTGACCACCAGCTCGTGCAGATTGTCCAGAACATAGGCGCGTTCGTCGTCGATCGAGCAGCGGAAGGTCTGCACGTTTTCCAGGATCGGCTTTTCGCCGGTGTAGAACGATACGATCTCCGGCACATAGGCATAGACCGCCTTATCGTCGGCGATCCCGGTGCCCGGCGCATTCACGATCGTCACTTTGCCGGCGCGATACAGGTCGAACAGCCCGGGCACGCCCAGCATGGAATCGGGGCGGAAATTCAGCGGATCGAGGAAGGCATCGTCCACCCGGCGGTAGATGACATGCAGCGGTTCCTTGCCTCGGATGGTACGCATAAATAGCGCGCCGTCCTCGACGATGAGATCGCTGCCCTGGACCAGTTCGACGCCCATCTGATCGGCCAGGAAGGCATGCTCGAAATAGGCGGAATTGTAGATGCCGGGCGTGAGCACGGCGATCGTCGGATCGGTGTCGCAATGCCGCGGCCGCACGCTGGCGAGGGTCTGGCGCAGCAGATCGGGATAGCGTTCCACCGGTGCGACGCGATGGGCGGCGAACAATTCGGGGAACAGATGCATCATCGCTTCCCGATTTTCCAGCATGTACGACACGCCGGAGGGGGTGCGCAGATTGTCTTCCAGCACGTAGAAGCCGTTATCCCCGGTGCGGACGATGTCGATACCGATAATATGGGCATAGACATTGGCGGGCGGGTCGAAGCCCATCATTTCCGGCAGGAACGCTTCGTTGCGATTGACCATCTCGGACGGGATTTTGCCGGCGCGGACGATTTCCTGGCGATGGTAGATATCGTGCAGGAAGGCGTTCAGCGCGCGCACTCGCTGTTCGATGCCGCGTTCGAGAAAGCGCCACTCGGCGGCGGAGATAATGCGGGGGATCAGGTCGAACGGGATGATTTTCTCGTTCGCTTCGGTCGATCCGTAGACGGCGAAGGTGATTCCCAGCCGGCTGAAGATCTCCAGCGCCTCCTGCTGTTTCTGCTTCAACGACGCTCGGTTTTGCTTGCCGAACCATGCCACCAGTTCCCGGTAGGCGGGACGCGGGGTGCCGTCGGGCAGTAGCATTTCGTCGAAAATCGTCGCCCGACCGTCCGACGTGTAGGCTTGGGCTTTCAGCACTGAACGGCTTCTCCTTCGGCACGCATCCCTGAACCGCTTTCGGTTTGGAACCATTACCCGTTTTGTATCGCAAGAAATATGCCCAAAATGACGGCTGGCGCGGAAATTGCGATGCAAGCTTGAAAAGCAGGCAGGCGCGTTGCGCCATCCATGCTAGTGGTCAGCATCTGACGAAAAGAACCGTCAGATGCTGACCACTAGGCTTTGATTGGGTGGGCCGATTCACCTAACGCTTGGGGCTCAAGCGTTAGGATCGGACCACTAGGCT
>JANXMB010000058.1 GCA_025354865.1 Acetobacteraceae bacterium
GCGCGCCTACGATCGCCATTGAGTCAAGCCTCCCCTTATTGCAGGGCAATTGTTGCATGGGTGGGAAGGTCTGTGGAGACGCCCCCTGCCGTTGTCGCTCCACCCGATTTCCCCCTCGGACCCCGATATCGTCAACCCCCGATGTTCGATGCGGGCGCGTTCGTCGTCGCCGCGCGCCTGCAGCATGGGCGCCGAATGCAACCGATTTCAAGGAATTCTCGGTTTTACCCCGCCGCTATCGCGTTGTGCGGCCCGGCCGGGACCCGAACGCCCGGCTTGCCTTGGGCGGTCCATGCCCGATGCCCGCCGAATGACGTTGGGCGTCGAGGGGTCGGCGCATTGCGTATTGTTTTGTCGTCGAGTGCCGCCAGCGCGAGGCGGACAGAACCTCACGCCAGCTCGTAGCGGATTTCGGTGCCGTCGCGGCCCTGGAAGCGCAAGCCGACCCAGCGCGGTTCGGCGTCGTACCAGGTATCCAACACGCAATCTCCGCGCAGCGCGAAGCCGGACGCCGGCAACGGGCAGTGCGGCAGGGCGGTTGTGACACCCAGCGGGGCCACGGACGGGCGCAACAATTTGCCGTCCTGGGTGTTCACGAACGGGCCGTCCAGCATCGCGCGATTCCAATGCGTGGCAGGCGTCGCGTTCGCCGGAGCAACGTAGCGCGGGGCGCCATTGGCCTCCACCACCGGCAATCCGTCCTCCCAGCGCATGCGCACATGAAACATCTCCCCGTCGTCGTTGGTGGTTGCATCCAACGCCACCACCCGCCCGTCCTCCCACCGTTCCGTTGCTCGGTGGCGGTAGCGGAACAGCACGATGGGACCGAGCGCGATGACGATGTCGGCAGCTATTTCGACGGTGAGGCGATGGGCGTCGGGCTGGAAGGTCAGCGTATGGGTGCCGATTTTACTGCCTTTACGGACGATGTCGAAGCCGAGGCGATTGCCGGCGGGGATCGGCAAGGCCATGGCCGGCCGCACGGCCCCGAGGCAGGCCGCACCGGCCAGAACGGCACGCCGCGGGATCATGCCGGTTTGGCCAGCACATACAGCCCGACATCGGTCGCGGCGGAGCGAAACCCGGCCTCGCAGTATGACAGATAATAGTCCCACATGCGTTCGAAGCGTCGGTCGAATCCGGTTTGGGCGATCGCGGGCCAGGCTTGTTGGAAGCGCCGCCGCCATTCGGCCAGGGTGCGTGCATAGCTCTCGCCGAACGTCTCCACCGATCGCAATTCCAGCCCGGCGGCTGCAATCTGGCGGCGCATTTCGGTTTTCGAGGGCAGCATCCCACCTGGGAAAATGTAGCGCTGGATGAAATCGACGCAGGTGCGGTACTCGTCGAACCGGTCCTCGGCGATGGTGATGGCTTGCAGTACCGCGATCCCGCCCGGGCGCAAGCGATCGCGCAAGGTGCCGAAATAGGCCGGCCACCATGCCTCCCCAACGGCTTCCAGCATTTCGATCGAGACGATGCGGTCGAAGGTGCCGCCGGTGTCGCGGTAATCCTCCAGCCGCACATTGGCCGCGCCGGTTGACTTCAGCCGATCGGTCGCGTGTGCCAACTGGGCCGGCGACAGCGTCAGGCCGGTGACATGGCAGCCGGCGCGCTGGATCAGCCGTTCCGCCAGGCCGCCCCAGCCGCAGCCGATTTCCAGCACATGTTCGCCGCCGGCCAGCCCCAGCAGGTCGATCGCGCGGTCCTGCTTGGCGGTCTGCGCGTCCTCCAGCGTTTCCGTCCCGGTGCAATACAGCGCCGAGGAATACGTCATTCCAGGATCGAGCCATGCGGCATAAAAATCGTTGCCCAGGTCGTAATGCCGCACGATGTTGCGCTTGCTGCCGCGCTTTGTGTTGGCATTCCTCCGGTGGTGCCAGCGGTTGAGCAGCCGAGCGATGCGGCTGCCGCCGATGGTTTGGACCAGGGCGGCGTTGCGGGCGACCAGTTCGATCAACGCGGGCAGATCGGGGCTTGACCAGTCGCCTTCCATATAGGCTTCCCCGCCGGCCACATCGCCCCCGGTCAGCAACCGGCGCAAGGTGCGCCAGCGGTGCAGCACCATGGTGCCCTCGGGCCCGGGCGCGACGGGCGTATGGGTCAGGCGCACGCCGGACGGCGTTACCAACGTGAGCCGCCCGCAGCGCACGCTGGAGAGCAGCGCATTTGCCCACCAGCTTTGCTTCGGAGCGACCAGCCCGCGGGAGAGCGCAGTGTCGAACGACAGATCGGCCATGGCTTATCTCCGCGTGGCTTGGACGATGGTGACGGGATTGGGCGGCGGGGTTGGGCGCGGCTGCAGGCGCAGCCCTTTCAGCAGGAGCTTGGCGGCCTCCCAATGAATGGCGGCGAGCACCTTCAGGGCGAGGATGCCGTGCCGCAGCACCACGCCCAGCAACGCCGTGTCGGTTGCCTCCTGCCGGTGGCCGACGAAGGACGTGGCAATGGTCGGCCCCTCGGCGTCGGATGCATCGACCGAGACGGAGGCAATGGCGCCAAGCGGGGCGACGGCGAAGCGGTAGGTCATCGCCATCGGCATGAACGGTGAGACATAGAAGGCTTTGTCGCAGCTTTGCCGCACGGTTTCGCCCACCGATCCTTGCACCGGAATGAGGTACGAATGGCGTTGGCCGAAAGTGTTGTTCACCTCGTACAGCATCGCCGCCAAGGAATTGTCCCGGCGGTGGCAGAACCACACGCTGATTGGGTTGAACACGCTGCCAAGCACCCGGGGCATACATAACACGCGAATGGGGCCGCCGTCGGGGGTTATGCCGGCCTGGGTCAGGGCGGTTTCTATTTGCACCCGCAACGGCCGGTCCGATCCGTCGAGGTGATCGCGATCGCGAAAACCGATCGCATTGGCGCCGTTCCAGGAGAAGAAACGCAGCGTGTGGTGCAGGTCCGGCAACTCATCGAGGTCGAACAGCATCCAACACAGGCTGTAGCGCAGCTTGTGCCGCCGGGGTCGCAGCCGCGTGTGCACCACGACGCCGCGATAAAGTGCCGAGATCAGCATGCCATTTCCACCGGCAGATCGATGTGGATACGACCGCTTTCGGCGGCGACCGTCCAGGGCCGGCGCACGCCGCCGAGCTGTTCGGCCACCGCGAGGCCGGACTGCAAGCCGTCCTCGTGAAACCCGGCGCCGAAATAGGCCCCGCAAAACCACGTTCGCCGCCGGCCCTGTAGCAACGGCAAGGCGCGCTGCGCCCGACCGGACCGCACATCGAATTGCGGATGCTCGTAGGTTTCGCTGTGCAGGACGGTTTCCGGGCGCGGCGGGGTCGTGGGATTGAGTGTCACGAACAGCGGGGTTTCGGCCGGCAGGCCTTGCAGTCGGTTCATCCAATAGGTCACGCAGAGTTGGGGGGAAGCAGCACCGCCGAGGTAGTTCCAACTGCACCAAACCCGGCGGCGTTTCGGCATCAGGGCGGCATCGCTATGCAAAACTGCCTCATTCCTGGCATACCGAAACGATCCCAGAATCTGCCGCTCGGCATCGTCCGCATCGTCGAGCAATGCCAGCGCTTGGTCGGCATGGGTGGCCACCACGACGTCGTCGAAATGTTCGACCCCGCCCGTGCAATCGCGCACCGTCGCGCCGCCGGGGCCGCGAGCGATCGACACCGCGCCATGCCCCAGCCGCAAACGCGGCCCCAACGCGTCGGTCAAATGCCGGACGTAAACCTGGCTGCCGCCAGCGACGGTGCGCCATGTCGGGCGGTCGGAGATTTGCAGCAGGCCGTGATTTTCGCAGAAGCGCACGAAGGCGGCGGCGGGAAAATCGCGCAGGTCCCGCGCGCTGGCGGACCAGATGGCGGCGGCCATGGGCATCAGATGGTCGTCGCGAAACGCGGCACCGTACCCGAACCGATCCAGCAAATCGCCGATACTGCAATCGTCGCCCATCCGACCCGCCTCGGTCGGCGCATCGCGATAGAAGCGGCGGAGATCGCGCAGCATCGACCAGAAGCGCGGGCGCAGCAGGTTGGCCGGCTGGGCGAACAGCCCGAACAGGTCGGTGCCGGCATATTCCACCCGCCCGCCATCCAGCGACACCGCGAACGACATGTCGGACGCAACAGTCTTCACCCCCAAATGAGCGAACAGCGCGATCAGGTTGGGATAGGTATTGTCGTTGAAAACGATGAACCCGGTATCGACCGGGATCGGACCGCGTGCCGACGCCACCTCGACCGTGTTGCTATGCCCGCCCGCTCGGCTTGCACTTTCGTAGACGGTGACCCGATGCCGCTTGCTCAAAAGCCACGCGGCGGACAAGCCGGAAATGCCGGTGCCGATTACGGCGATGCTGCGTCCCGATATTCCCAACGTGCCGTCCATGAGATTGCCGCCTTCGCCGGTTGTCTGTGTCGTGATACGGGGCAGTGGGCGATTTGGATCACTCCGCTTGCGGTGATCCAATCGGAGCGTTCCTGCGTAATGGGGATATGGATGCACGCCAAACATACGATGCGCGTTGGACTTCTGCCCGGATGCCAGGGGCATGGTCCTTCGTGATGACGCAACCGGATCCGGATTATGCCGCCCTGATCGGCGCGGTGGCGAATGCGGCGGATCGGGCGGCCTTCGGCGCGCTGTTCCGCCATTTTGCGCCGAGGGTGAAGACCTTCCTGATGCGTGCCGGTGCCTCTGCCGCGATGGCCGAGGAAATTGCGCAGGAAACCATGCTGACCGTCTGGCGCAAGGCGGCTCAATTCGATCCGGCCAAGGCTAGCGCAGCGACCTGGATTTTCACCGTCGCGCGTAACTTGCGGATCGACATGCTGCGCCGCGAACGCCACCCCGACACTTTGTTGCCGGACGATTTGGAGGACCGAGCGGACGAGGCGCCGCTGGCCGATCGCTTGATTATAGTGGCGGAACGGGACGATCGGGTGCGGGTCGCCATGGCAAGCCTGCCGCCGGAACAGGCCGAGGTCGTGCGGGCCGCGTTCTTCCACGACAAGCCGCATGCCGAAATCGAACGACTTTTAAACATTCCCCTCGGTACCGTGAAATCGCGTCTCCGTCTAGCGATGACGAAGCTACGCGCCGCTTTGGAGGATTTCTCGTGATCCAACACCACCCTTCCTCCGTCGTCCTCGCCTCCTACGCCGCCGGGTCGCTGCCCGAGCCGCTGGGCTTGGTCGTGGCGACACATTTATACGGATGCGCGGCATGCCAGCGGCTGAAAACATCGGTCGAGGCCGTCGGCGGCAGCGAATTGGAGGCAATGCCACCGACCGCGATGGCCGACGACGCCCTCGCCGCAGTGTTCGCCCGCTTGGAACGCCCCGCAGCCCCGCTTGTTCCGTTCGAGCGGACGCCGGGCTTGCCGCCGCCGCTGGACCGTTGTCGCTTCGATCCCTGGCGGCGTATCGGCATCGGCCTGCGTTGGCGCCCGTTGCTCGGCAGCGGCACCATGGTCGCTGGATTGTTGGAGGGGATGCCGGGCCGAGCGCTGCCGACGCATGCGCATCGCGGTTTGGAATTGACGTGTGTGATTGCGGGATCCTTCGTCGATGCCGGCACGCGGTTTGCGCCCGGCGACCTGGCGGAGATCGACGGCGACCACGCCCACCGCCCGACGATCGACGGCGATACCCCCTGCCTGTGTGTCTTCGCGACCGAAAGTGTGCGGCTATCCGGTTGGTTGGGCGTGGCGCAGCGGCTGTTGGGCGAGTGATGCGTCGCGTCGGATCCGTCGCCATGCTGACCTGGCTGGTGACCGCCTGCTCCGGTCCGGGATTGTTGAACGCGATGGCCCCGACGCGCGGTATCGCCGTCGCGGAAGCCGTGCCCTATGCCGATGGCCCTCGGCATAAGATGGACATCTACCGCCCGGCGCGCGGCGGCGGTCCGGTCGTCGTGTTCTTGTATGGCGGCGGCTGGCGCACCGGGTCCCGCAGCATGTACCGCTTCGTCGGCGCAGCGTTGGCGGAGCAAGGATTCGTCGTGGCGATTCCGGATTACCGGGTGTTTCCCGAAGCACCGTTCCCCGGATTTGTCGAGGATGCGGCGGCGGCGTTCGCCTGGGTCGCAGCGCATGCGGCGGATTACGGCGGCGATCCCCGTCGGATGTTTCTGATGGGGCACTCCGCCGGTGCGCATATCGCGGCGATGCTGACGCTGGATAAAACGTTTTTGGGGCAGGTTGGGCTGGACCCGGATCGCGCTATCGCCGGCATGGTTGGATTGGCCGGACCATACGATTTCCTGCCGCTGAACGATCCGGACCTGGATCCGATTTTCGCCCCCGCCGGGGATTTGACTTTGACCCAGCCGATCGCCTTCGCCCGCTCCGGTGCCCCGCCGATGCTGCTGCTGACGGGGGATGCGGACACGGTCGTGTATCCCCGCAATTCCGAGCATTTGGCCGCGCGCATCGTGGCCCTCGGCGGGCAAGCGTCGGTGCGCCGTTACGGCAGTGTCGGACATGCAACGATCGTCGGCGCCTTTTCCGGCGTCCTCGCGTGGAAAGCGCCGGTCCTGGCGGACAGCGTGGCGTTCTTGCAGGCGGAGGCAGCGCGATGATCGCATGGTTCCTGGTTACATCGGCGTTGCTGTCCGTCTGCATGGCCGGCGCCTGGATGTTGCAGCGGGCGACGGGCAACGCCGGATGGGTGGATTCGGTGTGGTCGTTCTCGATCGGCCTGGCGGGCGTGTTGTTGGCACTGCTATCGGGCGTCGCACCGCGCAGCATCGCCGTCGCGGCACTGATTGCGCTCTGGGCGCTGCGGCTCGGCGTCCATATCGCGCATCGTTCGTTCACTGGCCCCGAAGACGCACGCTACGCCGGCTTGCGCATCGAATGGGGCGCCGCATTTCAATACAAACTGTTCTGGTTCCTGCAAATCCAGGCGGTGGCGGCGGCGTTGCTGACCCTGACTATGGGTTTGGCGGCGGCCAACCCGGCCCCATTTCCCCGGTTGCAGGATATCCTGGCGATCGCGGTCGCGATCGTTGCCGTCGTGGGCGAAGGCGTTGCCGATGCGCAATTGCGCGCCTATCGCGGCCGGGTTTGCGATGTCGGGCTTTGGGCCTGGAGCCGGCATCCCAATTATTTCTTCGAATGGCTGGGCTGGTGCGCCTACCCGCTTCTCGCCATCGATTTCGCCGGGTTCGACTGGTTCTGGCTTTCCCTGAGCGGACCTGCCTTCATTTACTTTCTGCTCGTGCACGTATCGGGCGTTCCGTTACTGGAGCAACATATGTTGCAGTCCCGAGGCGATGCGTACCGGGCCTATCGGGCGCGGGTGAACGCGTTTTTTCCGTGGTTCCCCAGGAGGATCGAAACATGACCCCGATTTCCGTCGTCACCGATATGATCGAGCGTGTGCCACTGCCCGATCGTCTGACCTCCGCCGGTATTTCCTGGTTGGTCGAACGCACAAGGCAAAAATTGGCTGGAACCGATACGAATGCCCATTTTGCCCAGGCGATGGCGCAGCGGCCGGTCGCGGTCCGGCCGGATGCGGCCAATACCCAGCATTACGAAGTCCCGGCGGCGTTTTTTGCGCTGGTCCTGGGGCAACGGCGGAAATATTCGTGCTGTCTTTATAACGATACCGACACGCTCGACAGGGCCGAGGATCGGGCGCTGGCCGAAACGGCGGCCAATGCCGATCTGGCGGATGGGCAGGATGTTCTGGAACTCGGCTGCGGTTGGGGTTCCCTCAGTTTGTGGATGGCGGAACGTTTTCCCCGCTCGCGCATCGTTTCTGTATCGAATTCGCACTCGCAGCGCGCCTTTATCGAGGCCGAGGCAAAGGCGCGCGGTTTGACCAATGTGCGGATCGTCACTGCCGATATGAACGATTTCTCGATCGATACGCGGTTCGATCGGGTGGTATCGGTGGAAATGTTCGAACACATGACCAACTGGCAGAAGCTGCTGCAACGGGTGCACGGCTGGTTGCGCCCGGACGGACGGCTGTTCCTGCATGTGTTCAGCCACCGTTCCGCACCCTATCGGTTCGATATCGACGATAAGGAGGACTGGATTGCGCAGCATTTCTTCACCGGCGGCATCATGCCCAGCCACGATCTGATCCGGCACGTCGCGAACGATTTCCGGGTCGAAATGGATTTGCGCTGGAACGGCGCCCATTACGCCCGCACCGCGCGCGACTGGCTGCGTAATTTCGACCGGAACGAGACTGAGATAACAGCCGTGTTGCGGCAGGTGTACGGCGCCGATGCCGGCTTGTGGAAGCGCCGTTGGCGGCTGTTTTTCCTGGCGACGGCAGGGTTATTCGGCCATGCCGACGGGGAGGAATGGGGGATCAGCCATTACCGCCTACGGCCGCTTCCGGGATGAAGCATTGGCTGGAACGTTACGCGGACCATCCCGACCCCCTGGTCGCAACCGGCAATTTCATCGCCTTGGTATTGGCCTGGAACCAGCCGTTCTATCCGCTTTATCTCTGGTTCATCGTCGGAGACGTTGCCTGGGTCGAGGCGCCCGACATGCTCGCCGGTCTGTTTTTCTTCGCCATCCCGGCCATCGCCCGCCGCGCCCCGATGCTCGGTCGCGCCCTGCTGCCGATCGGCGCAACGATCAATATTCTGCTGGTATCGTGGCTGCTGGGCGCTGCGTCCGGCGTTTGGTTGCTGCTGTTCCCCTGTTGCATACTGACATCGTTGTTATTCCGATGGCGCGAAAGTTGGTGGACGCCGCTTATGCTCGCCCTGCCGCCCGCTGCATGGTGGCTTGCAACCGGCCGTCTGCTCGGCGCCCCGCCTTTGGCACTGTCGAGCGAACAACTCGCCTCGATTTGGGCCATGAATGCGGGCAGCGCTTTCGCCGCAATGCTGTTCTTCGGTTTCGTGTTCGCCAAAGCGCGGCCAGCGTAGAACGGGGCTAAAACGTTTTCATCAGCGCCGCGTAACGATCCAGAATCGGCAATACAACATCCTCCGTCGCCGAAGGCAGGCTGACGATGCAGCGCACGATGCCGAGATCGCGATAGCTTCCGAGAACGGCGGTATCCTCGGTGCCGGAAAACAACGAAATCGGGAAGCTTGTAGCATCGCGGCCAGCCTCTTGCAGCATCTCGCGGAATTTCGGCACGTAATCGCCGACGTCGCCATATTGTCCGGGCCGACCGGCCAGCGGCATCCAACCGTCGCCATAGCGCGCGGCGCGGCGGGCAGCGTAGGGGTAGGCGCCGCCGACGATGACCGGAGGATGCGGCTGCTGCACCGGTTTGGGCCAAGCCATCATCGGATCGAAATTCACGAACTCGCCATGATATTCCGCTTTCGTCTGGGTCCAGATGGCGCGCATCGCCTCGATCCGTTCACGCACCAGTCTATGCCGGGTGGCAAACACGGTGCCGTGGTTTTCCATCTCGTCCTGGTTCCAGCCGTTGCCGATCCCGAACAGGAAGCGGCCGTTGGAAATCCGATCGATCGACGCCACCGATTTCGCAGTCTGGATGGGGTCGCGCTGATTGACCAGACAAACCCCGGTGCCGATTTTCAGCGTCTGCGTGGCGCAAGCGGCGGCGGTCAGGGACACGAAGGGGTCCATGACGTCGTAATAATGTTTCGGCAGCGCACCGCCGCCGCCCCAGGGCGATTTGCGCGACAACGGGATGTGCGAATGTTCCGCCGCCCACACGGATTCGAAGCCGCGTTCTTCCAGCGCCTTGCCCAGGTCGGAGGCGGTCATGGAATAGTCGGTGAAGAACATCGATGCGCCGAAATGCATGTCGCTCACTCCTTAAAAATACCGCAGTCTAATTCGAAACCTGCCGGATCAACGCCGCCCAGCGGTCGAGGATCGGCAAAACCACCTCCGCATTGCCAGCCGGCAGGCTGACCGACGCACGCTCGATCCCCAGATCGCGGTAGCGCTTCAGAAGATCGAGGTCCTCCGGCGACGCGGTCAACGATATCGGGAACGTCGCGGGATCCCGGCCCTCCGCCGCCAACATCGCCCGCGCTTTCGGAACGATGCTGAAGACGTCGCTGTTTTCGCCCATCAGTCCGGCCAGCGGCATCCAGCCATCGGCGTAACGAATGGCGCGGCGTGCGGCATGCGGAAAAGCGCCGCCGACGTAGATCGGCGGGTAGGGTTTCTGCACCGGCTTGGGCCAGGCCATCATCGGGTCGAAATCGACGAACTCGCCGTGATATTCCGCCTTGTCCTGGGTCCAGATGGCCTTCATTGCCTCGACCCGCTCGCGCACCAGTTTCGCCCGCGTGGCGAACACGGTGCCGTGGTTTTCCATCTCGTCCGCGTTCCAGCCGACGCCGATGCCGAAAATGAAGCGGCCACCGGAAATGCGGTCCAGCGACGCCACCGATTTCGCCAACTGGATGGGATCGCGCTGATTGACCAGACAAACCCCGGTGCCCAGCTTCAAATGCGTCGTCGCCATCGCCGCCGCCGCCAACGTCACGAAGGGGTCCATCACGTCGTAATAATGTTTCGGCACCTCCCCCCCATTGGGGAAAACCGATCGCCGCGACACCGGAATATGCGAATGTTCCGGCGCCCACAGGCTGTCGAACCCGCGTTGTTCCAGCGCCTGGGCGATGTCGCCCGGGGCCATCGAATAGTCGGTGATGAACATGGACGCGCCGAATTTCATGCCGGGACTCCCTGGGGCCGAGGCCAATAGCCTAGCCGCAGCTTGACGCCGGGCAAAGCGGGGGCAACCTTGGGGCGAAAATCAGGAGGAAACCGCATGCAAGTCCGCCTCGTCGTGTCCATCGATGCCGAACCCGGCAAAGGGGCCGAACTCGCCGCCGTCTATCGCGCCCGCTGTGCGGAGGTGTTGCGCGAGCCCGGCTGCCTGCAGTTCGAGATATTTCAAAGCGCGGTCGATCCCGACAAGCTCGCTTTGCTGGAACTCTGGGCCGATCAGGCGGCGTTGGACGTTCATGCCGGGGTGAATGCAACCCGAGCACCGCTGCCGCCGGGCCTAAGGGCGGGGGCGGGGGCGCGGGAAGATTATAACTACAATCGGGTGCGCTGACCGTGAGCGACGCCCTACCCACCGCGACAAGGGTCGCCGATCCCGGCATTCGCGCGCTGTATCGTCTGGAAAACCGCTGGCAGGCCTGGCTGGATGTGGAGGTCGCTTTGGCCCGCGCCCAAGCCGAACTGGGCATTATCCCGGCCCCGGCGGCGGAGGCCATCGCCAAGGCGGCCCACCTGTCCCTGATGGACCGCGCCCGCATCGATGAGGGTTTTGCCCGCACCGGCCATACGATCGTGCCGCTGGTCTGGGAACTCAGCCGTGTCACGGGGGAGGAGCACGGCGGTTGGGTCCATTGGGGCGCGACGACCCAGAACATCACCCAGACCGGCGATCTGCTGGTGCTGCGGCAGGCGCATGGGGTGTTTTTCAAACTGATTGCCGCGTGCCTCGCAGCCATGGCCGATCTGGCGGAGCGCGGTGCCGACATGCCGATCGCCGGGCGCACCCATGGCCAACATGCGGTGCCCGCGACGTTCGGCTACAAGGTTGCCGTGTGGATCGACGAGCTGTTGCGCCATGCCGATCGGTTGCACCAGGCCGCACCCCGACTATTCGTCGCCATGCTCGGCGGCGGGGCAGGGACCTACGCCTCCCTCGGTAAAATGGGGCCACCGGTCCAGCAGGGCATCGGCCGGCTGCTCGGCTTCGGTTCCATGACCGTGCCGTCGCGTGCGATCGGCGACCATCTTGGCGAAAATATCTGCCTGCTTGGCATGCTGGCGGCGACCTGCGGCAAAATCGGGCGGGAAATCTACACCCTGATGAAAACCGAATTCGGCGAAGTCGAGGAACCCGTCCCGCCGGGCACAGTCGGTTCGTCCACCATGCCGCAGAAACGCAACCCGAAACTCTGCCAGGATATCATCGCCGCCGCAGCCGAGGTGCGGTCGTTGGTGCCCCTCGCGCTGGAGGCCATGACCACGGAACACGAGGCCGATCGCACCACTAGCCTGATGTTCGATAGCGCCGAGGCCCGCGCCTGCATTGCGATGGGGGATATCCTCTCGCGCATGGGCGAAATCATGCGCGGCCTGAAATTGGACCCGGCACGGATGCGGGCCAATCTGGATCTGGGCGGCGGGCTGATCATGGCGGAAGCCGTCATGCTCGAGCTCGGCGCCGCGCTCGGTCGTCAGCATGCGCACGATGTGGTCTACGATTCGGCGATGGCAGCGGCGGAACAAGGCGTGTCGTTCGGCGGCTTGCTGACCGCCGATCCGCGGGTGACCGCGCACATGACCCCCGACGCGATTCAGAAGCTGCTCGACCCCACCGCATACACCGGTCTGTGCGCCGACATGGCCCGCGAGGGTGCCGCCCGCGCCCGCGCATTCGTCGCAGCCCAAGCCGGTCGCGCCTGACCGGACTTTACCCGCACCCTAAATCGAGAAAGGAACAACACCATGCCATTCTACGAACGCGGCGATGTCCGCATCCACTACGAGGAAGTCGGCTCCGGCCCGCCCTTGCTGGTCATTCCCGGCGGCGGTCTGAACGCCCGCATCCCCTACGTCACGGTCAACGGGCCGTTCAACGTGTTCGAGGCGTTCAAGGACGAATACCGGGTTATTTCGTTCGACCTCCGCAACGCAACCGGCAGCCAGTCGATCGGACCGTTGGAGGTCGATCGGCCGTGGGATGCCTATACCGACGACCATCTGGGCCTGATGGATCACCTCGGCATCGATAAGTTCCTGGTGATGGGCCACTGCATCGGCGGTCCGTTCATCTGGAACATGCTGCGCCGCTCGCCGGAGCGGGTGATCGCGGCCGTGTTGGCGCAACCCAGCGGGTCTCGCCCGGAAATGCGCGGCCTATTCTACAACAACAACATGAACAACTGGGCGCCCGCACTCTGCGCTGCTCGGCCCGAGATCACCATGGAACAATGCGAGAAGTTCCTGGCGAAGATGTACGGCAACGACGACTTCGTGTTCACCGTGTCGCGCGATTTCGTGAAGACGGTGACAACCCCGATCCTGGTGATGCCGGACGACGTGCCGGCGCATCCCTATGCGGTGGCGATGGAAACGGTGATGCTGGCGCCGAATTCGGAGGTGACGATGTTCCCGTGGAAAGACCCGAAGGAGCGGATTCCCATCGCGGTGCGGCAGGTGAAGTCGTTCTTGAAGGCGCATCGATAACAAGACGGTATGGCGGGGTTCGTCCCCGCCATATTTTTGCTGATCGGCCCCCAGCCTACCGGCGGCGGGAAATCCGCCATTCCCAGGCGGCGTCGCCCATGTCGCGGCGACCGACGACGTCCACCCGCAGCCAGCGGTCGTGCGCCAGCGCGGCACCGATCCATAGTTCGTTCCAGGCGTCGAAGGCTTCGCGCGGCAGATTTTCGCGTTCGCGCATCGCGTGCCATGTGGTCTGCCGCACGGTCCAGACCGCGCCGTCCCCGGTCAGCGTCGCGTCGTCCCCCTGGCCGTGGGCCATGCGCAGCAAATAGCGGGCGAAGCCTTCCGGTCCGGGGCCGATCCCGCCCAGCAACGCGGCGGTTTCGTCCAGGCAATGCATGCCGATCAGCCGACCAGCGGTGCCGCCCAGGCGCCCGCCTTCGGAGGGGCCGAGGGCGGCGATCGCCTCGGGCAGGATGGAGGCGATGTATTCCATCGCGTAGTTGCGCAGTACTTTGCGCAGCCGCGCCTCCGGCCAAGTGTCGCTGGACAGCACCGGCGCCAAGGCAGGGTCGAAGGGCGGACATTCCTCCCCGGGGGAGAACACCAGCCGCTCCTCCGGCGCCAGATCGCGGTCGTATTCGCGATAATACCCCTCCAGCCCCGGTTGCCCGTCCACGGTCTGCCCGGTGCAGACGAAGCCCAGCCGGGGATTGCCGAGCATCGGGCCGTTATTGGCGTGCCAGCCCCAGAGCATGGCGCGCGAGACCTCGGACGGAATGCCGCAGACGGCGGTGCCGGACCAGATCCAGCGCGGCGGCGGGTAGCGGACCCAGGCTTTGCGGTCGTTCTCGTAGACGTATTCGACCTTCACGCCGCCGACTTGGTTCGACAGATAATGGTATTGCGCGCAGGCGACAGCGTGCGGCAGCCGATCCAAGCCGAGTTTCTGCAGGCCCGGCAGGAAGCGCGCGCGCTGTTGGCGGCGGAAGGTGCGGAACACGACCTCGGTCGCAGCGGGCGTGCCGGCGCGGGTTATCAGCGTCAGGATAAACCCTGTCAGGTAGGCGTGATACAGTCGTTCCACCGCGTCGAATGCGGCGACGTCGTCGTGTTGTGCGGTCATCGTTTGCCTCGGTTTGGCGGGACGGTACCGCTCGCGTCCTTGCAGACAACACAGCCCCGCGCCATCCCCACTGGAATCCCGTCCCCAGTAACGGCACAATACCGGGCCGAGGACAAATCCATGCACATCGAAACCGACGCGACCCAACACCTTCAGCGCGCCGCCAAGGCCGGGCGGGACGCCGCGCGCGTGCTGGCGCGGTCCAGCGCCGCGCTCCGCAATGCCGCGCTGGCTGCCATGGCTGGCGCGCTGCGCGACCATCGCGATGCGATCGCAACCGCGAACGATGCCGATACCGCCGCGTTCCAAGGCAGCAATGCCTTCCGCGATCGGCTGACGCTGAACCCGGCTCGGATCGAGGCGATGGCCAAGGGCCTGGAAGACGTCGCCGCTTTGCCGGACCCGCTGGATCGGACCCTTGCGGATTGGACCCGGCCCAACGGGCTGCGCATCCAGCGCCTCGCTACCCCGATCGGGGTGATCGGGATGATCTACGAAAGCCGGCCCAATGTGGGCGCCGATGCCTCGGCTCTGTGCCTCAAATCCGGCAATGCGGTGATTTTGCGCGGTGGGTCCGACAGCGCTAACAGCGCCAAGGCGATCAACATCGCGCTGCAACAGGGCTTGGAATCCGTCGGTTTGCCGCCCGCCTGCATCCAGGTCGCGCCCAATGCGGACCGAGCCTATGTGGCGGCGATGCTGGCCGGGGCCGGGCTGCTCGATCTGATTATTCCCCGCGGCGGCAAATCCCTGGTCGAACGCGTCCAGCGGGAGGCTCGGGTCCCCGTGCTCGCCCATGCCGAAGGGCTTTGCCACACCTACATCCATGAGGCCGCCGATCCCGCGATGGCGCGCGCGATCGTGGCCAATGCCAAGATGCGTCGCACCGGCATTTGCGGCGCGACGGAAACGCTGCTGATCGATCGCACGATCGCCGCCGCCCAACTGCCGCGCATCGTCGCCGACCTCCGCGCTTTGGGCTGCGACTTTCGCGCCGACGCGCAGGCGCGGATGGTGGTGCCCGATCTGCCGGCCGCGACGGAGGCCGATTTCGACACCGAGTGGCTCGATTCCGTGCTGTCGATCGCCGTCGTCGACGGCATCGATCACGCCTTGGCGCATATCGCGAAGCATGGCAGCGAGCATACCGACGCCATCGTCACCGCCGATCCCGAGATCGCCCAGCAATTCCTGCGCGGCGTCGATAGCGCGGTGGCGCTGTGGAATGCCTCGACCCAATTCTGCGACGGCGCGGAATTCGGCTTCGGCGCCGAGATCGGCATCGCCACCGGGCGCATCCATGCGCGCGGCCCGGTCGGGTTGGAGCAACTGACGACCTACCGCTATACGATCGTCGGCACCGGGCAGATCCGCCCCTGAGCCCGGTTCCGTTCAGCCCCGACCCGCTCCCCCCCTTCGGCGACCGCCGCCGCATGCGAATCGGGCTGCTTGGCGGCTCGTTCAATCCGGCGCATGCGGGGCATCTTCATGTCGCCGCGCTGGCCCGCAAGCGGCTGCGGTTGGATCAGGTGTGGTTGCTGGTCTCCCCCGGCAACCCGTTGAAGCCACGCGCCGGCATGGCGTCGATGGAGGCTCGGCTTACAGGCGCGCGCGCCCTCGGCGACGGGCGGCGGGTGCTGGCCACCGGGATCGAGGCCGCTTTGCACACAAGCTTCACCGTCGATACCATGCGCGCGTTGCTGCGCCGCTTTCCGCGCGCGGCCTTCGTGTGGATCATGGGGGCCGATATTCTCGAACAACTGCCGGATTGGCGGTGTTGGGCCGATCTGGTACGGCTTATGTCCTTTGCCGTGTTGCCTCGCCCCACGTATAACCATCGCGCACTCGCTGGGCAGGCCGCCCGTCGCTTGCGGCCGATTCGCCGGAAAGCCCGGGAAGCGGCCTTGCTGCCAGGTTTGGCGCCGGGGTGGGTTTTCCTGCCGGCGCCGCAACACGCAATGTCCGCGACCGCCCTGCGCGCCGCACTTGAAGGATCGATCCCATAGCCAGCCCCCCGAAGAAGCCCGTGTCCGCGTCCCCCGCTCGCCATAAGCCGGCGCCCCGCAAGCGGGCGGCGAAGCCTGCGGCGGTGCCTGCGCTGGGAACGCCGCGCAAGAAGACGATCGCCGCCGGACCGACCCCGGACGAGCCTGAAATCGCGGTCAAGCCGAAGCGCGCCCCGCGTAAGCTTAAGGTGAAGCTGCCAGCCTCGGAACTCGACCGGCTGCAGAAAATCGTCGTCGCCAGTCTGGAGGACGACAAGGCCGAGGATGTCGTGGCGCTCGATCTATCGGGCAAAGCGATGTTCTGCGATCGGATGGTGATCGCGTCCGGCCTCGCCGATCGGCAGATTTCCGCCATGGCGCAGCATCTGGCCGAGAAACTGCGCGCCGAGGGGATGAAGCGCGTTCCGATCGAAGGCGCCAACGGATCGGATTGGGTGCTGATCGATGCCGGTGATATCGTGATCCATCTGTTCAAGCCGGAAGCGCGCGCGATGTACGGCCTCGAACGGATGTGGGGCAAAGACCTGGACGAGGTCGGTTAGAGCGCGATGACCGTAGGTGGATCGCCGAAGGTCTGAATCGCCCGACCGATAAAAGGTTAGATCGCGAGACGTGAGCGAGAGCGAACGCATCGCGATCTAGGCCCCGCACAGCGCCCGTGGGGCGACCCCGGACGCGGCGCCGTCCGATATCTAAACGACGGCTTCGGCCTCCATCGCCAGATTGCCCTGTGCATTGCGCGCCCAGAGCGCGATCTGCCCATCGGCGCCGGGGCGTCCGTGTACCGAGAACGGGGCGACGTCGAACAAGGGGCTGACAGCGCGGAATTTGAACGATTTCAGCGGCGCGTCGGTGTTCCGCCGCAGCAGATCGACCAACAGCGTCGCAATCAGCGGGCCGTGTACGATCAAACCCGGATAACCCTCGGTTTCTGTGACATATTTCCGGTCGTAATGGATGCGGTGGCCGTTGAAGGTCAGCGCCGAGTAGCGGAACAGCAGCACGGGATCGGGGACGATGTCGCGATGCCAGACTGCGCCGTCCGGGGCGGCTTTCGGCGGCGGCGGTGGCTCATTCGCGGCCGGCGCGTCGCGATAGACGATGTCGTGCTCCTCCATCAACGCCAGGCCGTCTTCGCCGAACACCTCGTGCCGCACCAGCACGAAACAGAGGGAGCCGGCGCGGCCCTGCTTCACCGTGACATCGGCGACGGTGGAAACGCGCACGATCTTTTCGTCCAGGCGCAACGGCTTATGGAACGTGAACCGGCCGCCAGCCCACATGCGGCGAGGCAGCGGCACCGGTGGCAGGAAGCCGCCGCGTTTGGGATGGCCGTCGGGACCGATCTCCCCCTGCGGCGCCAGCGGTAGAAAATACAGCCAATGCCACAACGGCGGCAGCGGATCGCCCGCCTTGGGCGCGTGGTCGGGGCGATCCAATGTCGCCGACAGCGCCGCGACCGGCACCATTGTGGCGCGATCTTCCAACGTTTCCTGCTTCCCGATCCAGGAGCGGAGGTGGTCGATATCCAGGCTCATGCGATGTGTTCCCTCTGTCTTCGCCCCGATTTCCACAATCTGGGGGGCGAAGACAAGGGGGCAGGCGGCCGGTCAGTCGATCGCGGCGTGTACCAGATTCGATATCCGATCGAGCCGCGCGGAGTGCCAGGGATCGGGGTAGACGAAATTGGTCAGGTAGGTGAACGACACCCCGCTGGACGGATCGACCCAGGAATACGACGAACCGACCCCGCCATGGCCGAAAGTGACCGGCGCCCCGATCGTCCCCAGGCCGCGAATGCGATCGCTGTCCCCGCGCACATGCGGCCCTAGACCGCGATGCATCGGAATCCCGCCCATCTGATGGTCGCCCATCTCCCCGGTATGGTTGCGCGATACATAGGCAATCAATCGAGGCGAAAACACCCGCACCCCACCCAGCGTGCCGCCAAAACCGAGCATCTGATAGAACGCAGCCATGCCGCGCGCCGTTGCGAAACCGCCCCCGCTCGGCAACCCCGCCGCTCGGAATTCCGCCGAGTTGTCGCGCGGTTCCGGCGCATAGGTATCGGCGCAGCGATGCTGCCGATCGGCGGGAACGCCGACGAAAATATCGTCGCCCAGGCCCAGCGGTTCGATGACCCTGCTGCGGACGACATCGCGATAATCCTGGCCGGTGACTGCCTCGATCACCATGGCCTGCACCAGATGGGCGGCCTGACCGTGGTATTGCAGCCGGCTGCCCGGCGTCCAATCCAGCGAGAAGTCGCAGACCTCGGCCCGCATTTTCGCGTGGTCGGTCCAGGTGGCTCGGGTGACGTTGTTGCCGGGGAAGCCGCCGGTATGGGTCATGACCTGTTGCAGGGTGATATCGGCCTTACCGCGACAGGCGAATGCCGGCAGGTGGTCGGCGACCTTGTCCATGAACGACAATTTGCCCTCGTCAACCAGGGTCCAGACGGCAGAGCTGGTAAGGACTTTGGTCTGACTGAACAGCAGGAACAGCGATGTGTCGGAGGCCGCGACGTCCCCGCCATCGGTCCGCGCCATCCCGTAGCTGCGGGACAGGGCCAATTTGCCGTGCCGAGCGAGGGCGATCTGCGCGCCGGGGTAGCGGCCTTCCGCGATATGGCTGCGGATGAGGGCGTCGAGATGCTCCAGCGGTTTCGCGGCGAAGCCGAGGCTTCCGAGGTCGGCGGTCGGCAAGGGATAGTGGCTCATGGCGGTTTCCTTCTGTTCGTTGCTGGCATCAAACCCGGATATCGTCGAGTTTGTCGACTTCATGGTCCAGACGGGGCATCAGCACATCCAGTGTCTCGGTCACCGCATCCAGCTTCGGGCGCAGGTTGCTGCCCCAGGTTTTATACGGCACGTCCCAATCCTGTTGGGCTTTGACATGGCGGTTGTAGTCGTTCACCCGATGCACGAGGGCGTAGACTTGCGCGGCCGTTGCGGCGCCGAAGACGTCGATCCGCTCGATCGTGCTGATGAAGATGTCGGGCAGGGGGATGACGAGTTCCTCGATATGCGGTTGGCTGCCTTCGTTGCCGATGCGCCCCACCGATTGCAGCACCCCCGAGCGGAATCTGGCAGACGATCGCATGTCGCGCAGGATTGGGGCGATGGCGGCGGCGAGGACCTGACGGCGCAGGACCCGCGCGGCTTCCGCCCGTTTCTGCTCGTTGCGTTCCTGCCGCAGCGCGATGCCGACCGCCGCGCCGGCTGCGGCCAGGGATCCGAGGCCCTGCACCCAGTCGGACAATTTCTGCTCGAAGAACCAATCGACTAAGAACATGGTGCCGCGTGCTCGGCGGTGTCGCTGCCCCGGCGGTTCCGTTGGCTGGCAAGCTCGGCGTCGGCACGGCGCATGGCAAAAATCCCCTTTCGGCCAGTTCATTCCGCCCTGCGCCGTGCGTCAATACGGGGCTGGCCTTGTTTCGCCGGGGCGGTTCGTGCTTCATCCCGTGCACCGAACTGGGAAAGATCGATGGCCGAGATACGCACCGCCCACCTGATGACGATGAAGCTCGCCGTGACCGGCCTGCAGGCCATCGGTGCGACGCCGAGCGGCAACCGCCGGGTGGGGCTGGTGGCCGGCGGGACGTTCGAAGGGGCGAAACTCAAAGGGATCGTTCTGCCGGGCGGGGCCGATTGGATCATGGGCCGAGCGGACGGGGCGACGACGCTGGATGTGCGGATCGTGCTGCAAACCGACGACGGCGCGACAATCGGCCTGACTTATCGCGGCCTGCGCCATGGCCCGGATGCCGTGATGGCCAAGGTCAACGCCGGGGAGATGGTGGACCCCGCCGCATACTACTTCCGCACGGCCGTGTTCTTCGAAACGGCGTCGGAGAAATACGACTGGCTGAACCGCGCCATCGCCATCGGGACCGGGTATCGCCCGCCCGAAGGCCCCGTTTACGACATTTTCGAGGTACTCTGAACCATGGCGACAATCGGTTTCATCGGTCTTGGCAACATGGGCGGCCCGATGGCGGCCAATCTGGTCAAGGCCGGACATAAGGTGACGGGCTTCGATCTGGTGCCGGCCTCGCTCGATGCGTTGCAGGCGGCGGGCGGTGCGGTGGCAGCCAGCGCGCGCGATGCGGTGCAGGGCGCCGATATCGTGATCACGATGCTGCCGGCTGGGGACCATGTGCGGCAGGTCTGGTTGCACCAGGGCGGTTTGCTCGACGTGGTGAAGGACGCCAAACCGCTGCTGATCGATTGTTCCACGATCGACGTCGAAAGCGCCCGCGTCGTGACGGCGGCGGCCGAGGAAGCCGGTATGACCATGCTCGATGCCCCCGTCTCCGGCGGCACGGTCGGGGCGGCGAACGGTACCCTGACCTTCATGGTCGGCGGTGACGCGGATACCTTCGCCAAATGTCTGCCGATCTTGCAAGCCATGGGCAAGAACATCTTCCACGCCGGCGGCCCCGGGGCCGGGCAGGCGGTGAAGATTTGCAGCAACATGATGCTGGCCATCAACATGATCGGCGTTGCCGAAGGTTTCATCCTCGCCCAAAATCTGGGATTGGACTGGATGAAACTGCACGAAATCTGCTTGACGGCCACGTCCAACTCGTTCGCCTTGTCGAACTACTGCCCCGCGCCGGGTCCGACCCCGCAATCCCCGGCCAATCGCGATTACGCGCCGGGGTTCATGACCGCGCTGATGCTGAAGGATGTGAAATTGTCGCAGGCGGCGGCGGAGGCAACCGGCACCGCCACGCCGATGGCCGCGCTGGCGCAATCGCTCTATCAGCAGACGGCGGATGGCGGGGACGCGGCGAAGGATTTTTCGGTGGTGTTCCGCCTGCTTGAAAAGATGCAGCGGGGATAAGCAGTTCGTCGCGCGCTGGGGAAGCGGACTATAGGGAGAATATCGGCCATGAATAGCTTCAAAGAAGCGCGCGATTTCCTGTTTGCGCATGCCGGCGACTACAAAGCGGCGCATGCCGGCTTCCGTTGGCCGGCGCTGGAGCATTTCAACTACGCGTTGGACTGGTTCGATGCCGAATTGGCGCAGGGCGAATCGGCCGATCGTCTGGCCTTGAAAATCGTCGGCGATGCTGCGGCCGAGCGGACATTTCGGCAATTGTCGGTGGCATCGAACCGGTTGGCCAACGGTTTGCGGGCCATCGGGGTCAAGCGCGGCGACCGCATTCTGTTGATGTTGGGCAATGTTGTGCCGCTTTGGGAAACCATGCTGGCGGCGATGAAGCTGGGCGCGGTTGTCATTCCGGCGACGACTTTGCTGAACACCGCCGATTTGAAAGACCGTTTCGATCGCGGCCGGGTGCGCCATATCGTCGCCAACGCGGCCGATGCGGCGAAATTCCAGGGCCTCGACCCGACGGTCACCCGGATTGGCGTGGGCGATGCGGTGCCGGGTTGGTACCCCTATGCCGATCTGCTGAACGCGTCCGACGTTTTCGTGCCGGATGCGCCGACGCGGGTCACCGACGCCATGCTGTTGTATTTCACCTCCGGCACGACGTCGCGCCCCAAGCTGGTGGAACACAACCACCAAAGCTACCCGGTCGGGCATCTGATTACGATGTATTGGATCGGTCTGCGTCCGGGCGATCTGCATCTGAATATCTCGTCCCCCGGCTGGGCGAAGCACGCCTATAGCTGCTTCTTTGCCCCTTGGAACGCAGGGGCAACGATCTTCATCCTCAATCAACCGAGGTTCAACGCGCGTGCGATGCTGGATTCGATCGTCGAGCATAAAGTCGCAACGATCTGTGCGCCGCCCACGGTGTGGCGGATGTTCGTGCAGGAAGACATGGCGGCCTGGAAGACATCGTTGCGGGAATTGCTATCGGCTGGCGAACCGCTGAACCCCGAGGTGATCGAGCATGTGCAGGCCGTCTGGGGCCTGACCCCGCGCGAGGGGTTTGGGCAGACCGAAACGACCCTGCAAATCGGTTGCTATCCCGGACAGGTTGTGAAGCCGGGATCGATGGGCCAGGAATCGCCCGGCTTTCGCATTCGGTTGCTCGATCCCGACGGCGCCGATGCTGCCGAGGGGGAGGTCGCGATCGATCTGAACCCGCCGCCGACCGGCCTGATGCGCGGCTACCGCGCGGACGACGGTTCGTTCCTGCCGCTGGGCGATGGGGCGTATCGTACCGGCGATGTCGGCACCAAAGACGACGATGGATACTTTACGTATGTGGGCCGAGCGGACGACGTGTTCAAAGCCTCGGATTATCGGATCAGCCCGTTCGAGTTGGAAAGCGCGCTGATCGAACACCCCGCCGTGGCCGAGGCCGCCGTCGTTCCGGCGCCGGATAAAGTCCGCATGGCTATCCCGAAAGCCTTCGTGACATTGGCGGCCGGCAACGAACCCAACCGCGACACGGCCTTGTCGATCTTCCGCCACCTGCGAGAAGCCTTGGCGCCATACAAGCGGGTGCGGCGGCTGGAATTTTCCGACTTGCCGAAAACCATTTCCGGCAAAATCCGCCGCGTCGAACTCCGCCAGACCGAGGAATCCCGTGCTCGGGATAACATCCGCGCCGAAGCCGAATTCCGCGAAGAGGATTTTCCGGAATTGCGGACCTAGAGCGCGATGACCGAAGGTGTAATCACCGGAGGTCTGAATCGCGCGAACAAACAATAGGCTAGATCGCGATACGTGAGCGAGAGCGAACGCATCGCGCTCTAGCAGCGATCCCGGCCGTAACCAGAACGGTTCGCCGGATCACCGGCCGGGGGTTTTGACCTTGGCAAAGCTGTCGCGCAACCCCACCGTGCGGTTGAACACCGGGCGGGCGGGCGTGCCGTCCGGATCGGCACAGAAATAGCCGACGCGCTCGAATTGCACAGGCGTGCCGACCGGCGCTGCTGCCAAGGCCGGTTCCACGAATGCGCCGGTCAGCACCTCCATCGAATCGGTCGCGAGGTGCGCCATCGCATCGCCGTCGGCGCCGGGATCGGGGCGATCGAACAAGTGGCTATAGAGCCGGATCTCGGCCGGAACGGCGTCGGCCGCCGCGAGCCAATGCAGCGTGGCCTGCACCTTGCGCCCGTCGGGCGGGGCGTTGCCGCCGCGCGTTTGCGGGTCGTAGGTGCAATGCAAGGCGACGACGGTGCCGTCGGGCGCTTTCTCGACCGACTGGCAGGTGACGTAGTAGCCGTAGCGCAGGCGGACCTCTTTCCCGGGCGACAGGCGGTAGAATTTCTTCGGCGGGTTCTCCATGAAGTCGTCCTGCTCGACATAAAGCTCCCGCCCGAAGGAGATGGGGCGGGTGCCCTGGGACGGATCGTCGGGATGGTCGATCGCCTCCAGCGTTTCGGTACGGCCTTCGGGGTAATTATCGATAATCAGCTTCAACGGACGCAGCACCGCCATACGCCGGGGCGCGGTCGGGTTCAGCGCGTCGCGGATCGCCGCATCCAGCATCTGCACATCGACCACGCTATTGGCGCGGGCCACGCCGACGCGGGCGACGAAATCGCGCAGGGCGGTGGCCGGCACACCCCGACGGCGAATGCCCGCCAGGGTCGGCATGCGCGGGTCGTCCCAGCCGGACACGTGCCCGTCGCGGACCAACCCGGTCAGAATGCGCTTCGACAGCACCGTGTAAGTCATGTTCAGGCGGGCGAATTCGTACTGCCGAGGCCGGGCGGGCACCGGCAAACGCGCGATCAACCAGTCGTAGAGCGGCTTGTGATCCTCGAATTCCAGGGTGCAAACGGAATGGGTGATGCCTTCGATCGCGTCGGATTGCCCGTGCGCGAAATCGTAGGTGGGGTAGATGCACCAGGCATCGCCGGTCCGGGGATGGGTGGCATGCAGGATGCGATACAGCACGGGATCGCGCAGGTTCATGTTGCCCGAGGCCATGTCGATCTTCGCCCGCAGCACACAGGCCCCGTTGGCGAACTTGCCGGCGCGCATGTCCTGGAACAGGGCGAGGTTTTCCTCCACCGACCGATAGCGATGCGGGCTGTTCTGTCCGGGTTCGGTCAGCGTGCCGCGCTGGGCGCGCATCCGATCCGGCGGCGTGTCGTCCACATAAGCATCCCCCGAACGGATCAGGTGCTCGGCCCACCGGTAAAGCTGCTCGAAATAATCGGACGCGTGGTACAGGTGCTCGCCCCAGTGGAAGCCGAGCCATTCGACGTCGCGCTGGATGGCGTCGATGAAGAGTTGTTCTTCTTTCACCGGGTTGGTGTCGTCGAAGCGCAGGTGGCAGCGGCCGCCGAACTCCTGGGCGACGCCGAAATTCAGGCAGATGGATTTTGCATGCCCAAGATGCAGGAAGCCGTTCGGTTCGGGTGGGAACCGGGTCACGACGACCTGCGCGCGGCCCGCGTCCACGTCCGCCTGGACGATGTCGCGGATGAAATCGCGGCCCGGTTCTGTCGTCGTTGTATCCGCCATACCTCTGCTTCCCATCCTTATGCTGGCGGCCCCTTCTACAGCGCCAACCGGGCACAGACCACCCGCGTTGCGGGAGGGCAGTCCGGCGATGTAGACAGGGCGCCATGATACGCTCGCCGATTGCCTGTTTCGTCGCCGGCACCCGAATCGCCACCGAAGGCGGGGAGGTTGCGGTCCAATCTCTGCGCCTGGGCGACCGGGTGCGCGCCCTGTTGTCCGGTCGCTGGGAAACGGTTGAATGGATCGGCCACCGGGTGGTCGATATCGTCCGCCATCCGCGCAAGGCGCAGGTTTGGCCGATCCGGGTGTCGGCGCACGCCTTCGCCCCCTGCCAGCCGGTGCGTGATCTCTGGTTGTCGCCGCATCACGGGGTTTACATCGACGATGTCCTGATCCCCGTCGGCCTGCTGACCAACGGCACCACCATCCGGCAAGTCCAGCTACCGGCGATCGACTACTGGCATGTGGAACTGCCCCGGCACGAGGTGATGCTGGCCGAGGGGTTGCCGACCGAATCCTACCTCGATACCGGCGAGCGGACCGATTTCCTGCTGACCGGGCCGTTCACCACGCTGTTCCCGACGTTCGGCAGTCGCCGTGCGGAGGGGGAGGGCTGTGCGCCGCTCGTCCTCGAAGGTCCGGAACTCGATGCTGTCCGGGCAATGCTGGGGGAACGCGCGGCGTTGGAGCGCGATGACCGCAGGTCTGAATCGCGCGACCAAACAACGAGCTAGGGCCTGTCGTCAATTGAGCCAAATGACGCTTGCTGCGAGGTAAACGGCGGCAAGGAAGTTCCTCGCGGTTTTGTCGTATCGGGTGGCGATCGCGCGGTATTGCTTGAGTTTGGCAAAGAAGTTCTCGATCGGATGACGGCTGGCATAGATGGCCCGGTCGAAGTCTCTGGGCTGCTTTCGATTTGCCTTTGGCGGGATCACGGCATTCTTCCCGGCTGCGGCCATGGGTTCGAGAACCCGCTTATCAGCGTCGTAGGCCTTGTCGGCGATCGGCCTGTTCGCCTTCATGTCGGGCAGCATCTCATCGGCGCCGACAAGATCATGCGCCTGACCACCGGTAAGGTGGAAGTCCACTGGGTTGCCCAGGGCATCCACCAGGGCGTGAATTTTGGTGCTCAGTCCGCCGCGCGACCGACTGATCGCCTGGTCCGCGCCGTTTTTTTTATGGCGCCGGCACTGTGTTGATGCGCACGCACGACGGTGCTGTCGAGCATCGCATATTCGTTGTCCGCATCCTCGGCGAGTAGGCGGAAAACCCGTTCCCAGACACCGGATTTGGCCCAGCGGCCGAACCGGCGATGCACGTTGTTCCAGTCGCCGAAGCGCTCGGGCAGATCGCGCCAGGGGATGCCCGCGCGATAACGGTAGAGCACAGCCTCGACAAACAGCCGGTTATTGGCCGCGGTCACGCCAACCGTGCCGGGCCGCCCAGGCAATTGGTCGTGTATCCGGTCCCATCGATCGTCACGAAGGGCATATCGGCGCATCGGTCAGTTTTCATAAAACTGACCGTCTATGAATCGATCAACGCATCGCGCCGGAATCCCCAATCTCGTCATACAGGGCGATTTCCTCAATGTGTGGCCAATGGGACTAACTGGTAAGCGAATGGGATCGTCGATAATTGACGACAGGCCCTCGTTATAATGAGGAAGCCCGGCCCTTCGTTTGGACCAAAAGCGTCGTCTACAAGAAGCGGACGAAGCCATGTTTCCCGGTCTAACAATTACGAGTACTAGTCCATGCGACAATGGGCAGTCAATTGGTGAAGAGCGGCATCTGGAACATTCGCCATAGGCTCTCGATCATCCTTCGAAAGGCCGGAGTGCTGATCTCACATAGACAACTCCAGCTTTGGATTCCCGCGCGACAGCGGGATCAGCCAGGGACCGTTCGGCCTACCTTGACAGCATAGTAGACCGGATGTAACTATTCATCCAATATGAACGAGGAGGGGCGCGGATGGCGACTATATCGAGGATTGTGGGCGTTATTTCAATTCTTTCCGCAATCGGGATGAGTGCATGCGCGATGGCTCCAAGCGCGGCGACCGTCGGCGACATTCAGAAACAAGGTGCGATCAAGCTGGGTAGACCTGAGGTCGTGGCACTGTACTCCGGCGCGACCGTCAGCGGGGCACAGGTCGGGCGGCCGAATACTAGATTTCGGTTGGCCTTCAAGAAGGACGGATCCGCGACAGGCAGCTACTCCGGTCCGGGCGGCCAGGGTACGGTTAACGGCATATGGACTGTAAACGATGCGGGGCAGATCTGTATCGATTTCGTGAACTCCAACGCAGGCAAAGTCCAGGGCTGCAATGTCGTATTTTCGCAAGGAGGGCGATTTTATGATGCCCGGACAGATGCGGTGGCTGACGTCGTCTACGAGAGGGAGATTACAAAATAACGACCCAAACTTCGCTTCCTCATAAACGCTCGTCTGCCCAAAAAAAATAGTGGCGCGAGTTGCGCGTGAGACCAAGCTGAGCCCCTGATCGGCGGATGAAGCCATGTGTCGCGGTCTAACGATTCCGGGTAGTCGCGCGACGACCGTCGATCTGAGTCGCGCCACCAAACAATGAGCTAGCGCGAAACGTTGGCGATTCCGAACGATCGGGCGCAGTCTCGCACGGCGCCTTCAACGTAGGTTGCGGCGCACCCGTTCGCGGTGGGCGGTATATAGCCCGCTGGCGACGATGATGGCCGCGCCGACCAGGGTCCAACGGTCGGGCAGCGCGCCGAACACCAGAAACCCCGCTGCGATCGCCCAGAGCAATTGGCTGTAGGAAAACGGCGCCAACAGCGAAGCGGCGGCCTGCCGATGCGCCACAATGACCATCCATTGGCCGAACGACGACAGGACGCCGAGCATCAGCAGCAAGGCCCATTGGGTGGGGGACGGCCAGACCCAGCCGATCGGGGCCAGGAACGTCAGCGCGATCGCGCCGATGGCGGACGAGCAGAGCAAGGTCGTCGTCGCCTGATCGCTGGTCGAGATCTTGCGCGTGATAATCAGCGCCGAGGCCCAGCACAAACTCGATGCCATGCCCCAGAAAGCCGCCGGCTGGAACCCGTTGGTGCCGGGCCGGACCACGATCAGGACCCCGGCCATGCCGACCAGCACCGCCCCCCAGCGCCGGATGCCCACGACCTCCCCCAATAAAGGGATCGACAGGATGGTGATCAGCAAGGGGGAGAGGAAGCTGATCGTCGTCGCCTCCGCCATCGACATCTGTCGCACACCGAAGACGAACAGGACCGAGGATCCGGTGACCAGCAGCCCGCGCAGGAGTTGCAATTTCGGGTTGTTCGGGCGCAGCGCCCCCCAGGACATGCGGCGGGCCAGCAACAACGCCAGTCCGAAGAACAGGACGTAGCGGATCCATTGGATCTCGACCACCGGCAGCGAGGCGCTGAGGTATTTCGACGTGGTGTCGGCGATCGCGAACAGAACGGTCGCGCCGCTGTGCAACGCGATCCCGCGCAGCGGGTCTTCCGTTTGAGCCATGCTGCATTATAGCTATGCCATCCTGCCCATGAGGACCAAGGAAAACGCGATGCTGCCGATCAATGCCGACACGCCGGCGGCCTGGACCGTCGATTCCCTGCGTGCCGATCCGTCCTGGATCTTCGAACTCGACGACCGCGCCCGGCGCGACCTGACCCTTGCGGTGCGCAAAACCTACGATCCCGCCCGCACCCTGTTCGACTATGCGCGGGGGGAGTTCGACCTCGGTTCCGCCTGGACGCCGATTGCCGGCGCGCTGAAGCAGATCGCGGACGGCACCGGGTTCGCCATCCTGCGGGGCATGCCGCGGGCGGAATTGTCGCAGGATGAGTTCGCATTGCTGACCTGGGCGATCGGCCTGCATACCGGCGTCGCCCGCCCGCAGGGCAAAGCCAGCCAGTATCAATCGGCGGTGCGCGATGCCGGGGTGGAATATCGGACCGGCAAGGGCAGGGGCTATTCGTCGAATGCCGACCTCGATTTCCACACCGACAGCGCCGATATGGTGCTGCTCACCTGCTACAACGTTGCCGCGTCCGGCGGCATGAGCATGGTGTCCAGCTCCGTCGCCGCGCATAACATCCTGGCGCAGGAGCGGCCGGACCTCGCGGAATTGCTGCACCTTCCGTATTATTTCAGCCGCCAGCAGGAAGAAGCGGCGGATGAGGCGCCGTATTACGCCAACCCCATCTTCGACGAAGCCGCCGGGGTGCTATGCAGCAAATGGAATCGCAACCGGCTGCGCTCGGCCCAAGCGATCGACGGCGTGCCGCGCCTGACCGCGCCGCAGACCGAGGCGCTCGATCTGCTCGACGATATCCTGCGTCGGCCGAACGTCATGTTTTCGATGTATCTGCGACCGGGCGACATGCAGGTGTTGAACAATCACGTCACCCTGCATTCGCGCACCGAGTTCGTGGATCATACCGATCCCGTGTTGAAACGGTGCCTGTTCCGGCTCTGGCTGGCGCCACCGGATTGGCCGGAACTGCCGGAATCCTGGCGCCCGGCCTATCGGGCGGTGGAGCCAGCGACCGTCCGCGGCGGCATCCAAGGCCACCATTACGATGCCGCTCGGCAGGCCTACGAGCAGCGGCAGGCAGCCGAAATGGGCATGCGCCTGCCGGGCCGATCGCTTTCTTTCGAGGGGATTGGCGTGTCCGGTCCAAGCAATGGAAACCCCGCCGATGCTGAGCCTGCGTAAATCCAAACCCGGCTTCGGCCTCGATCTGTTCGACGCGGCGGAAACCCCACCGCCGTCGCCGACCGATGCGATCGTGCGGGTGGAGAATGCCGGCATATGCGGGTCCGATGTCCATGCCTACGAGTGGACCGACGGCTACGGTTTCATGGTCCCGCATCTGCCGATCACCATGGGTCACGAGTTCGCCGGCCATATCGTCGAGGCCGGCGCCGGCTCCGTGCTGCCGGTCGGGACGCGGGTAACGGTTATGCCGGGTGTCGATTGCGGAGTCTGCGCCAATTGCCGACGCGGTGCGGCGCGCAACTGCCTTGCACGCACGGCCATCGGCCTGACCCGGAACGGCGGCTTTGCGCGGTATGTCACGGTCCCCGCCGTCAATCTTCTGGCGCTGCCGGATGCGGTGGACACCGAATTGGGCGCGCTGACCGAACCGCTTTGCGTCGGGGCCGAAGCGGTGCTGACCGGCGGGGTGGGACTCGGCGATACGGTGCTGGTGATGGGGCCGGGCACGATCGGGCAGGCGGCGGCGCTGTTCGCCCGCGCTGCCGGCGCCGGCAAGGTCTATGTGGTCGGCAAGGCGGACGGCCCGCGTTTCGACGTTGTGCAGGCGTTGGGCTTTGCCGATATTATCGACGTCGCCGAGGCGCCGCTGGCCGAGCAACTCGATGGGAAAAAGGTCGATGTGGCGATCGAGGCGACGGGCTACCCGCCGAGCATCGTGGATGGGTTGGGGGTGCTGCGCAAAGGCGGCGTGTTGGTTGTCGCCGGCATCCACCCGGGTCCTCTGACCTTGCCGCTGACCGATTTCGTGCGAAATCGCCACCAGTTGCGCGCCACCCACGGGTGCGATCGCCCGACCTGGGACAAGGTTCTGACGCTGTTGGCGCGCGATCCCGAGCACTTCCGCCCGATGATCACGCATCGGCTGCCGCTGGACCGTGGGATCGAGGGGTTCGAACTGGCCCGCCAGCGCGCTGCCTCGAAGGTTATGCTGCGGCCTTGAGCGCGATGACTAGACCATGATCGTTTGAGGTCGCACGCGATCTCGGCGTTGGATCATGGTCTAAGCCTTTGTTTGAGAGGGTGATTCACGCCCGAGGTTGAAGTCAACCTCAAGCGATCACGCTCTGGTCTTGCTCCGCTCGGCATTTCTAATCCGATCGCGATGGTTTCCACGGATCGATGACGGGCACGCCCGCCGCAATGAACGGCGCGCCGTCTCTTGTCGCGACGGCAAATCCATGGGCGGCCGCGATCGCGGCGATCTGCCCATCGGCAACGCCGATTGTGCGACCGGCAGCACGCGCGCGTGCGACCAACATAGAAAAGAGACGAGCGGCCCGTACATCGAAAGCGAGAATGCGGCGTTCACCGAATGTGGCGAAGACCGCCGCGATACGTGCCTCCAGGCGTGAGCGGCGTTCGCCGAGCGGCATGATTTCCAAGCCGAGCAGAAGCTCGGCGAGGGTTACGGTCGTGAGAAAGAGGGTTTCCGCTGGTTGTCGATCGAGCCAGTCCGCGACCGCCGGATCGCCGTTTGCCCGCATTGGTTCGGATAAAACATTCGTGTCCAGGACGATCAATCGAATGTCGCCGGTTCGATAGGTGCTGTATCGCGTTGGGTATCCAGATCGACGCCTTGGAAATCGCGCCCGATCGTGGCCAGCATGGAACCGAGGCCTGGCACGTTCTGCTTGTTGAGCGCTTGGTTCAGTATAGCCCGAACCTCGGCCTCCATGCTGCGGCCATGCCGCGCGGCTTGGATGCGCAGCGCTTGGTGGGTGGCGTCGGGGAGGTTGCGGACGTTGAGGGATCCCATGTTGCTACCGCCACTATCAATGTGGGGACAACGATATCATACGCCGCTGCACGACGTCGATTCTGAATATCGCGGGACGATAGAGGTAGGCGAGCCAAACCTGCCGCAGCGCCCAGAAGATCGCAGACCTGTGCAATTGCGCGCATCTTTTTCGGATCGGCAGTGCTCGACACGCCAATTCATGCTGCTTTGTGGCTCCTCCGCCGTCGCTCGACTTCGTACGCAACCCTCCATGCATTCATTCGACGTTGCACAGAATTCGGTATGAGTATCAATCGCCAGCGGGCAGCCTCGAAAGTTATGCTGCGGCCTTGATCCCGCCCACAGGCCCTCGCGGCAGGCCGAGCGCGACCACGACGCCGATCAGATTGCCGCAGCCGGCCAGGATCATCGTGGTGCCGTAGCTGTGCGTCAGGTCGAACAGGTGGCCCGCCAGGATCGGCAGCGTCACCGCCGCGACGCACCAGGCGATATACAGGCGGCTGGCGATGCGGCCGTAGACCTCGGGCGGCCAGTAGCGGGCGATGCCGCCGGCGGTGGCGCCGGAGATGAAACCGTATCCCATGCCGACCATGCCCAGCGCGACGGCGGCAACGAGGGGAACCGGGAATAACGTCAGCAGGATGGCGCCCAGCAGTGCCCAGCATTGCGCACCGGCCGCGACGAAAGGCACCGGAAACCGATCGGTCAGCCACCCACCGCTGAGGCGGGCGACCGCGATCGCACCGGTAATCGCGGTGGTGGCAGCCAAAGCGAGGCCGGTGTTGCCGCCATAGGCCGCGATGATGCCCGCCGCTTGACTGAGCACGGTCAGCCCCGCCGCCGCCGCGACGAAGAAGACGGTCCACATCCGCGCGAAGATGGCGGTGCGGCCCTGGCCCTCGGTCCCCGAGGCGCCGGGGCGCGGCAGTTTGGCGCCGGCATGGGTCACCAGCGCGACGGCCGCCACCGTGCTGACCACCAGCACTGCCGCGAGCGCCATCAACGTGGTGCGGTAGCCGAACGCGGCATTGGCCCAGCCGAATAGCGGGGCCGACACCATCGCTCCGGCGGGGTAGAGCCCGACGATATAGCCGTTCACCAGCCCTTTGCGGGCGACC
>JANXMB010000106.1 GCA_025354865.1 Acetobacteraceae bacterium
CCACCGCATGATCATTCGTTCGCGCGCCCCGCTGCGCCTCGGCCTGGCCGGCGGCGGCACCGACGTGTCGCCGTATTGCGACCTGTACAGCGGCGCTGTGCTCAATGCCACGATCGACATGTACGCCTACACCATCATCGCCCCGGCCGATGACGGCTGGGTGCGCTTCTCGGCCACCGACATCGGCGCGCAGTTCGAGGCGCCGGCCGATGCGGCGATGGAGGTGGCCGACCCGCTGATCCTGCACCGCGCGGTCTACCGGCGCATCGTCAGCCAGTTCAACGGCGGCCGCCCGCTGCCCTGCCGCATCACCACGTTCTGCGACGCGCCGCCCGGCTCGGGCCTCGGCACCTCGTCGACCATGGTGGTCTCGCTGGTCAAGGCGTTCGTCGAATGGCTCAACCTGCCGCTCGGCGAATACGAGGTGGCGCATCTGGCGTTCGAGATCGAGCGCATCGACGCGGGGCTGGGCGGCGGACGCCAGGACCAGTACGCAGCGACCTTCGGCGGCGTGAACTTCATGGAGTTCCATCCGCAGGACCGGGTGATCGTCAATCCGCTGCGGATCAAGAACTGGATCATCTCGGAGCTGGAAACCTCGCTGGTGCTGTTCAACAGCGGCGTGTCGCGCTCCTCGGCGCGGATCATCAAGGAACAGACCGACAATCTGACCCGCCACAGCGGCACCACGCTGGAGGCGATGCACGCGCTGAAGGAAGACGCATTCCATTTGAAGGAATGCCTGCTGAAGGGCGACTTCGACCGCTTCGCCATCTGCATGCGCAAAAGCTGGGACGCCAAGAAGCGGCTGGCCGACAATGTCAGCAACAGCCATATCGACGCCGTGGTGGAAGCCGCCCTGTCGGCGGGCGCGCGGGCCGGTAAAATCTCCGGCGCCGGCGGCGGCGGGTTCGTCACCTTGCTGGTCGCCCCGGAACGGCGGATGGAAGTCATCCGCGCCCTGTCGCATCAGGACGGGCTGGTGATGACCTGCCATTTCACCCGCAATGGCACCGAAGGCTGGAAGATTCTCTAGCCAATGCTCATTCCCTCATCTTCTCATGAGGCCACCGCATGACCGCCAGCCGTTTGGCTACCCCGGCCCATAGCCCGGCCACCCTGCGGGAAAGCGCTCCGGCGCTGCTTGCCGGTCTGCTTGGGCTGGCGGCATGGGCGCTGCTGTTCCGCACCGAGGCGATGGCGGCAGTGCAGGTGTGGATGACGTCCACCGCCTATAGCCATTGCGTGTTCGTGCTGCCGATTGCCGCTTGGCTGGCCTGGGACCGCCGGGAGGCGGCGCGCGGCTTGCGGCCGCGCCCCACCGTGTGGCCGGCGCTGGCGGTGCTGCCCTGTGCGGCCGCCTGGTTCGCCGCCGAGCGGCTCGGCATCATGGAGGGCCGCCAGCTGACCGCGGTCAGCATGCTGATCGCGCTCGCGGTGGCGCTGCTGGGCTGGCGGCTGGCCTGGGTGTTCTCCTCAGCCCTCGGCTATCTGCTGTTCCTGGTGCCGTTCGGCTCGTTCCTGACCCCGTATTTGCAGATCGTCACCACGTGGTGGGTGGAAACCGGGCTGAACGTGCTGGGCATTCCGCATGTGGTGGATGCGTTCACCATCGAGGTGCCGGGGGCGATGTTCTATGTCGCCGAGGCCTGCGCCGGGCTGCGTTTCCTGATCGCGGCGGTGGCATTCGGCGTGCTGTACGCCTGCCTGACCTATCGCAGCCTCGGGCGGCGGCTGGCGTTCATCGCGGCGTCGATCGCGGTGCCAATTGTGGCCAACGGCTTGCGCGCCCTGGGCATCGTGGTGGCGGGCTATCTGATCGGCAGCGCCGAGGCCGCCACCGCCGACCATCTGATCTACGGCTGGGGCTTCTTCTCGGTGGTGATCCTGCTGCTGACGCTGGCCGGGCTGCCGTTCCGCCAGGATCTGACCGCAGCGGCGCCCACCGTCATCGCCACGCCGCAGACCGCACCCAAACTGGCCAGCGCGCTGGCGGCGGCGGCCTCGGTCGCGGTGCTGGCCGCCGTGGCCCCGCTGGCGGCGTGGCAATTGAATCGCGCCGAGCCGCCGCCCGCCGTGACGTTGCCGGGCTTTGCCGCCACCAAGGACTGCCTGCCGATGGGCGACCCGCCGGTCTTGGCCAGCGGCGTGCTGGTGCAGCATTTCAGTTGCGGCGGCATCGGGCTGACCGCCTCGCTGCGGGTGCTGCCGCAGCGCGCCACCCCGGCGGCGCTGCGCCTCGCCCGCGCGGCCGCCACCGGCGAGCAGGACGCCGCCGACGCGACCACCAGCACGCTCACGCTGGACAATCCGGCCGCGCCGTCCTGGCGGGTGGTGGAGATGCACGAGCCCGACCGCATGTCCGCCTCGGCGGCCTGGACGCATGGCGCGCCCGACCCCGGCGGACTGTCCGGACGGTTGCGCATGGCCATCGACAGCGTAGCAGGCGGCAGCGCCGCCCCGGTGCTGATGGGCGTGGCGCTGGACAATGTCCGGCTGATCCATTCCGACGACCGCGAAGCGGTGCTGGCGGTGCTGCGCGGCTTCCTCAGCGGGCAGGACAAGCTGCTCGCCGCCATCCCCGCCGTGGCGGCGCCTTAGCGAACCGCGCCGCCACGGCAGCAGGCGCCACAACGAACCTTGCAGCGGATCGCCTGAGCCATTCAGCGCCAGTGCCGGGGCATGTAAAAATTCCGCCTGAAAACGTTCGGCTTGGGTCGTTTCCGGCGCCGCTGCTGGTTCAATACGCCGTGGCCGCTACGTGCCTCCATCAAAGGCCCGCGCACTATCCCAGCCGCCACAGCGCCGCTTGCAGCAGCCGCGCCGCCATGCCGCGCGGCGTGGCGGCCTGCCAGTTGGCGGTGCCGAAATCCTGCACGCCGCTGGAAAAATCCCGCTTGGCCTCGCTGTCGCCCTCGCCCCGGTCGATCAGCGTGATGCCGCAGGCGGCCGCCTGCCCGATCTGGTGCCACAGCAGCAGCCGCCCCGGCGAGACCTTCTCCGCCGCCGGGTCGTAGACCGGAAACCAGTAGCTCAGCGTGCCGCCGCATTGCAGACCGAGATGGCGCGCCAGCACCCGCCCGCCCGCCGTCAGGCTGGCCAATACCGGACGGCAATCCTCGGCGGGCCCGGCGGCGCACAAGGCTTCGATCAGCCGCAGCCGGTGCGGCACGGCGAACGGGTCGGCCGCCCCGGTGCGGCGATACTGGGCGCGCTTCTGCGCGATCACATCCAATGCCGCCGCTGCGTCCGGCCTGGCGTCGAAGTGAAACGACAACGGCCCATACTCCCGCTCGGCCCGGCGCAGCCGCCGCGCGGTGTCGCGCAGCAGGTCGGGGCGCAACCCGGCGAGATAGGCCGGGCCGCCATCCGGCAAAGCGATGATATGGCCGGTGTCATGCGCCTGCGGCGTCAGCCCGAGCGCCGCCTGCCCCTCCACCAGATGGGTGAGGAACAGCACGCCGATCCGGCATAGCCGCAGCAGCGCCGCCGGATCGGCGCGCAGGCCGGGCCGGGCGATCAGCCCGGCGGCGTCGCACAATTCGCCGCCGATCCGCTCGGCGAGCCCGGCGGCCTGGTGCCAGCGGCTGGCGAATTGAAACGGCAAGAAGCCCTGAATCGCGCCTGCCTCATGCAGCACCCCGACCACGGCACGGCCGTGCGCCGCCTCGCAGGCTTGTGCGAACCCCGGCGACAGGAACGCCCGGCGCAGCGCCGGCTGGCTGGCGGCGATGTCGCGCCACGCCGCTCGTTCGGCTGGGCCGAGCGCCAAAGGACGCATTAGCTCGACGTTCATCCGCCCCCTCTTTGCATGCCGCAACGCCGTCGCGCTCACTGACGAACCGTGCTGTCATGCCATACGGCAGGCATGGCGCCGCAGACATATTGGCGACTCAGCGAATTGAACGCAGGCGTGTCAAACCAGCATCCCCTTCCGCCAGCACCGCCACCAGACTTGGAGCCACCGGTCTCGGTGATCATTCCGGCGCGCGACGCGGCCGCCACGCTGGCGCGCGCCATCGGCTCGGTGCGCGCGCAGGACTACGCGCCGCTGGAAATCATCGTGGTGGACGACGCCAGCCGCGATGCCACGCCCAGCATCGCCGCCAGTTTCGCGGATGTGCGCGTCATCCGCCTGCCCGCCCCGCAAGGTGCGGCGGGCGCCCGCAATGCCGGGCTGGCGGTGGCCACCGGCGCATTGATCGCGTTTCAGGACGCCGACGACGAATGGCTGGCGGGCAAGCTGCGCCGCCAAGTGGCATTGCTGCTGGCCGAGCCGGACGCGGTGTTCACCGCCTGCGGGGCGCGGCTGTTCGGGCTGGACGGACAGGATCGCGGCCCGCTGTACGACGGCCGCATTCCAGTAACGGGCAATGCCGCGTGGCGCGGGCTGCTGGCGCGCAACACCATCGCCACGCCATGCGTGGTGGCGTGGCGGCGCGATCTGCTGGCGCTCGGCGGCTTCGACCCAGCCCTCAGCGTGGCCGAGGATCAGGATTTGTGGATCCGCCTCGCGCTGCGCGGGCGGCTGGCCTACCTCGACGCGTTTTTGGTCAAGGTGCATGTCACCCCGGTCAGCGTCTCCGGCGTCGGCACGCCGCTGGGCGCGCAGCAGCAGATGGACATCACCATCCCGATGATCCGCCGCCACGTCGCCGCCCAGCGGGCCCGGCTGTCGCGGCGCGAGGTGCGCGGCATTCTGGGCGAGCGGCTGTGCCGGGTCGGCCGGTCGGCGTACAGCTTCGGGCTGTACCGGCCGGGGCTGGCCATGGTGCTGGAGGCGATGACACTCGGCTTCCGGCCGCTGGAAAATCTGCTGTTCCTGCTCAGCGCCTCGCCGCCGGGGCGCTGGCTGAAGCGGCAGTTGGGCCGATGAACCGGGATGCGCTGCGCACGCTGGCCTACCGCAGCGGCGCGCTCGGGCTGCGGCACTGGTGGCGGCATCGCCAGACGCTGACGGTGGCGATGTTCCACCGCGTCACCCTGCCAGGCAGCCCCGGTGCGGCGAACGCCGACCCGACCTACGCCCTGCCGCAAGACCTGTTCGCCCAGGCGCTCGAATTCTTCCGCCGCCACTACGCCGTGGTGGGGTTGCAACAGGTGCTGGCCAGCCGCGCCGGCGGCCCGGCCTTGCCGCCGGGCGCGCTGCTGCTGACCTTCGACGATGGCTGGCAGGATTTCGCCACCGCCGCCCTGCCCGCGCTGGGCCGCGCCGCGCTTGCGGCCACGGTGTTCGCCGCCACCGATGCGCTGGACGATCCGGCTGGGGATTGGTGGCAGGACACGCTGCTGCGCGCACTGCGCCACGGGGCTCGTGCCGCCGGAGTGTGGCAAGCCGCCGGAGTGTGGCAAGCCGCCGGGCCGCACGGCGCCATCCCGCAAGAGACCCCGGAACTGGCGCTGCTGTTGCGCTACGCGGCACTCAGCCCCGAGGCGCGGGCCCGCGCGCTGGCCCCGCTGGCAGCATCCGGCGAGGGCCGCCAGATGCTGCGCCGCGGCCAACTGGCCGCACCCGGCGTCAGCATCGGCGGCCATGGCGCGGCGCACCTGCCGCTGTCGATGCTGGCCGATCCGGTGCCTGATCTGGCGCGTTGCCGTGCCGCACTCGGCCCTGCGGTCACCGCGCTGTCGTTCCCGCATGGCCGCTACAACGCGGGCTGCATCGCCGCCGCGCACGCCGCCGGGTTCACCACGCTGTTCACCAGCGACGCCTGCCTGAACGCCGCACCCGGCGGCCGCCCGTCCGGGCTGCTCGGACGGATTTCCATCGAGGCCGCCGCGATCACCGATGCGCGCGGCGGCTTCGACCCCGCACGGCTGGCGGCGTGGCTGATGCACCGTCCGGTAGCGCGCTTGTGACGGAACCATTCCACGCCGGGCGCAGCCTGCTGCACGGCAGCGCCTGGACGGTCGGGCTGCGCTGGGCGGTGCGCGGGCTGGGGCTGATCAACACCTTCGTGCTCGCCCGGCTGCTGTCGCCCGGCGATTTCGGGCTGGTGGCGATGGCGATGGCCGCCGTCGGGCTGATCGAGGTGCTGGGCGAGACCGGCCAGCGGCTGGCGCTGATCCGCATACCGGCCCCCACCCGGGACGACTACGATTCGGCGTGGACGCTGAGCATCCTGGTCGCGGTGGCGCTGACGCTGCTGCAATGGGCGGTCTCGCCGCTGGCACCGCTGTATTTCCATACCGCCGAAGCCGCCTGGCTGATCCGGCTGCTGGCGCTGCGCACGCTGATCGGCGGCTTCGAGAACATCGGCGTGATCGCGTTCCGCAAGGATCTGCGCTTCGGCGCCGACTTCAAATTCCAGATCCTGCAACGGCTGGCCACGATTGCGGTGACCATCGGGGCCGCGTTGTGGCTGCGTGACGAGCGCGCGCTGGTGGCCGGCATTCTGGGCGGGCGGGTGTTGAGCGTGGCGCTCAGTTTCGTGCTGCACCCGTACCGGCCACGCTGGTGCACACGCCGCATCCACGGCCTGCTGGCGTTTTCCGGCTGGATGCTGGCGGTGCACGTCGCGCAGTTCGTGCAGGACAAGGCCGACGAGTTCGTGGTCGGCGGTGTGGCCGCCCCGGCGGTGATGGGCAACTACGCGGTCGCCGCCGACGTCGCCACCGCGCCGACCATCGAAGTGGTGCTGCCGGTGACCCGCGCGCTGTTCCCGGTGTTCGCCCGCATCGGCGAGGACGCCGGCGCGGTGCGGGCGGCGTTTCTGGACGTGTTCGCCGCCTCGATGCTGATCTCGGTGGCGACCGGACTCGGCATGGCGCTGGTGGCCGAGGATTTCGTGCGCCTAGCACTCGGCCCGGCGTGGCTGGACGCGGTGCCGCTGGTGCGGATTTTGGCCATCGCGGGCGGGCTGTACGGGATCATGCAAACCGGCTTCACCGTGCTGGGCGCGGTCGGCCACGCCAAACTCAGCGCGCAACTGACCGGCACGCGCGCGGCGCTGACCGTGCTGGCGCTGACGGCGGCGGCGTTGCTGGGCGATGTGCAAACCGTGGCGCTGGCGCGCACCGCCGTGACCGGACTGTTCATCCCCGGCATGTTCCTGGCCCTGACCCGGGTGCTGCCGGTAACGCTGGGCGACCTCGCGGCGCGCGGCTGGCGGCCGGTAGCGGCCGGCGTGCCAATGGCGCTGCTGGTGCCGCTGGCCCAGCACGCCGCCCCGGACAGCCCGCTGCTGCGCCTTGTTCTGGCCATGGCCGCCGGGGCAGCGGCCTATGGCGGCACGCTGCTGCTGCTGTGGCGGCTGGCCGGACGGCCGGAGGGACTGGAAGCGGTGGCGTGGCGCGCGCTTATGCGTCGCAGGTGATGCCGTGCAGCGCCCATTCCTGTTTGATGAAATCCGAAACATAGGTCTGGGTAAACCGGCGCTCCGCCCCTGAAAGCCGGGCCTGCGCGGCGACCTGCGCCGGCTCGAAACACATCGCCAGCCCGGCAATGCCCGGCAGCGCCGGGCGGACCAATTCCGGGATCGCCAGCAGCGAGCGGATGCCGGTTGATACGTCGATGATATCCTGTCCGGCCACTCTGGCCTTCTTGAACACCGATGCCGACAGCCAGTGCCGGCTCGGCACGCTCTGCACGGATCGCACGAGGAAACGCTGGATCACCGATCCCTTCAGCACCGCCTCGGCCGCGATGGTGCCGTCGGGATCGAGCCGGGAGACGAAACCGGCGGTCCAGCTCGACGAGATATTGACCGGCGTGAAGCGCGCCGCCGCCTGCGTGTGCTGGAAGAAGTAGTTCGTGTTATACAGGAACAGAAAGCCGTCGTCCTGCAGCATGGACGACAGCAGGCCGCAATAATGGTCGAACATGCTGAACGGCATAATCTCCGCGATGCCGGACGCGGGCAGCGGATTGCGGCAGAATACCGAATTGGCGCACACCAGATCGAAATCGGACAGCTTGGCCAGATACTCCTCCGACGACAGAAAGACCGTCGCAGTCGGGTACGCGGCGCGGGCACGCTGCAACACGCTCTCGTCGATATCGCAGGCGAACACCTCGGCGTTGGGCCAGAAATACAGCACCGTGCCGATCTCCTCGCCGGTCGAGCAGCCGAAAATCAGCACGCGCGGCGCCTCGGGCATCCCGAGTTCCCGCTTGAGCGTGGCGTAGAACTGCGCGTAACGCATCGGCGCGGTGACGTTGGAAACCTGGAACTGGAATTTCGGCACTCTTCCCTCCGCCACGCGCGGCCGTTGCGGCCCGGCGCTCAAGTTGCCAAACCCAGCAGCCGCGCCGACGGCGTCAGGCCGCTGTCTCGCAGATAGCCGGCATAGGTCGCGGCGATCGCCTGACGCCGCCGGTCGAAAGCCTGGCCATCAAACTTCAACGATTGAAAATACCCCGGAATATCCGCGGTGTGCGCGGCAATTTCCGCCGGGGCGCGGCACGGGATCGCCATTGCCTCGCACAGTTCGCGAACCCGCGCGTCGTGCCCGGCCACCACCGCCGGCACGCCCGCCATCAAGGTCGCCATCGCGCCGTGAATGCGCGTGCAAACACTGTAGTCGTACGATGCCGCGTCCTGCAGCCACGCGGCCACATCGGTGAAATAGCCCGCAACCCTGGCGAACCTGGCCAAAAACCCGGCGAGGTCCGACTCGGGGTCGAGGAATTGATGTGCCCGCCCGGCGAATTCGGACAAGCCGCCGCTGGCATGATAGATACCATCCGCCAGCGCCAGCACCGGCTCCGGGTTCTGCACGCAGTACAGCGACCCCGGCAGGGCATTGATCAACGCAAACAAGTTGCGTTCCAGCGGCTGCGTATCTTTCTTGAACGTCGCCCCGGCGCAATACAGCCTGGCGAGCGGCTGGCCGATGCGTGCCTGGATTTGCGCGCCAAGCTGTGGGTTGCCGTTCAGCGTCACCGACGGGCATCCGGCCGCCTGCACGTTGCGCACGCCGTAATGCTCGCACACCCGCGCCGAATAGGCGCCGCGCACAAAGATCGTGCGGCTATGCGCCGCCGCCGCCCGCAGAAAATGGATCGTGCCGTCTTGCAGGCGGGGAATTTCGCCCTCCTGCTGCGATTGCGCGCCCAGACCGAACACCAGGCACTCCTTGCCGAGCTTCTCGATCATATTGCCGAGCCCCCGGAAATCCCAGTCCGGATTGAGGAAGTTGGCTGCCGAGATCACGATCTTATCGACGCTGTCCGCGAAGCTCTCAACCGCCGTGGTCCGGCCGGCCAGCACCACCTCCTCCTCGAACAGCTCGCGCGCCGCACGGAAAAACAGCAGATTGCCGGTGTTGCCGCCGGTCTCATCCATGACGCCGCTGACGCTCAGACCAGGACCAGACACCCGCCCGGTGTTCCTGGCGAAATACGCAACCTTCGACTTCGCCACGGCAAGCGTTCCCTTCAATCGAGTCCAGCGGTCAAGTTCCTGCCATCACAGTGAAATCGAAGCCGGGGGCAACGCTCCCCTGGCAACGCGCCCTTGGCAACGCTCCCCTGGCAACGCTCCCTTGGCAGAACGGGCGCCCTTAGACCGGATAGCCCAATTGCTGAATAAGCTGCGACTCCTTGGTGAACAGCTCCCGGTACGGCAGCGCCTCCGGTGCCGACCATTTCTTCACGCTGTCCTGTGCCGTCTCGCTGGTCATGTGCCGCTTCGCTTCCGGCAGGTCCGCCTTCACCCCCTGCCACACGCTCTCGATCCGCTCGGCACTGACCGACTTGATGCCCAGATGATTGATCAGGCCAACCATGGTGCGGTCGCGCCGGGCGATGAAATCCTCGTAGTAACAGACATACCCGGTCATCCGTTCCGAAAGCCTGATCTGGTCTTTCTCGAAATTGCAGATGATCCTGAACAGCCGCGTATCGTCGTTGATATCGTTGAAGCCGCTGAAGCCGCGCTTCTTGTTGAAATCCTTGACGGAGATGAAAATATCGCGCGGATCGCGAATGAGAAAGATCGGCCGCACCCGATTGCTGTCGTCGAACGACTTCATCGTGCGCAGCATCTGAAAGCCGATCAGCTTCTCCGCGATCCCCAGCTTGCCCGCGTTTTTGCACCCGGTGACGTAGCTGGAGAGCCGTTCCGTCAGTTCGGCAACTTCCTTGCTGCCAGCACCGATCTTGGAGAAATACTCAATGCCGAAGCCCCGCGCCGCCGCCACCTCGGGGCGCGTCGCGCTGCCGGCGGTCACGCCGGTCTGCTTGGACAGCTCATGCAGAAACATGACCTGAATCGAGCGGTCCTCGAACGGCAACGGCGGAAACACCGCAACATCTATATTGGAAAGCAAATTCATCAACAAAGACGTGCCGCTGCGCCCGTAGGAACACACCGGGAAAAATACGATGTCGTGGGCATTGAGAATATTAAACATGCGGCGTTCCAGATTCTTCTTGAGCCAGATCCATTATTTCGCACGCCCGAACCGCCGGGGCATCGGCGCGGCGCCGTCTGCCGCTCACGCCATCCCGCCGCTCACGCCGTCCCACGGTACAGTTCCATGAACGCCTCGACCGGCGTTTCCAGCGCCGGATGGCCAGACATCCGCGCCGCCAGTCCGGTCAGCTTGCCGCGATCTTGCGCCAGTTGCGCCAGCAGTCCGGCCAGCGCCATCGCACTGCCGGCCGGGAAATGCAGCCCGTCGATGCCGGGGCGCACCTTCTCGGCCATGCCGCCGATATCCGAGCAGATCACCGGGCGGCGGTTGCGCAGCGCCTCCTGGATCACCACCGGCGAGTTCTCCCACCACACCGACGGCACCAGCACCGCATGCACCGACTGCATCAGCCGGTTGACCTGCTGGCGGTCGTACGGGCCGTGGAAGCGCACATTACGCCCGGCCTTGGCCATGCGGTCGAGGAATTCGGTCTGGAACTGCGGCGGCTGGCTGCGGTAGTCGCCGAAAATCTCCAGCGAGATGCCGGTCACCTCCTGCGCTTCCAACTCCTCGGCGGCGTCGAACAGCACATTGATGCCCTTCAGGCCGGAAATCTGCCCGAAGAAGCCGATGCGCAGCGGCCCGTCTTCGGGCGGCGGCGCCACGCTGGCGACGCTGGGCGGCATCAGGTTTTCCAGCACGTGCATTTTTGCGGCCGGCACGCCCCAGGCGATATAGCGTTCGGCGAGGAACTGGCTGGGCGCGATGAATTCGTCCACCAGGGCGAAGAAACGCTGAATGTAGCGCTTGCGCAGGAAGAAATCGGCCCGCGCCTGCTCGGGGAAGCATTTCTGGCAGCGCGCCGGGCTGTCCTGGTAGCACAGGCTGCGGTGCCCGGTGGTCACCATCTGGCCGAAGTGGTTACAGATGGCGAGATATTCGTGCAGCGTCAGCACGATGCGGCACTGCGGCACCACGCGCTTGAGGTGCAGGAACACCTCGGGGCCAAAATTGATGTAGTGATGAAAATGCACCACATCGGGCTGCAATTCGGCGAACAGCCGGGTGATTTCACCGGGAAACCACGCATCGCGGTTGGCGAACTTGAACCAGTCGAACGCGCCACTGTTGTACAGATATTCGTGGTCCGAATACGGCTGGGTAAAGATCGTGCCACGCTGGTCGCGCTCGCCGTTGCGGTCGCAGCCGATGAACCAGGCGGTGCAGTCGTCACGCTCCTGCAAGCCGCGAAACAGTTGGAAGGCGGCGATCTCGGCGCCGCCGTTGGAAACCTCGGGATGGCTGTGCGAGGCGATCACCACGCGCAACGCCCGCCCGCCCGCTGCGGCCGCGCCCCCGGCCGGGGCGCCGTCAACTTGGATGCTGGTCACTGCTGTCAGCCGCCGCTCGCTACAAGTTCGGATGCGGAGTGCGCGTCATGCGCCGCGATGGCATCGGCCCAGCGGCGCTGGTGTTGCCAGGCGTTGTAGACGGTCAGGTTCAACCGCCAGGTGGCCGCCGCACTGGCCTGCGACTGACGCTCCAGGTGGTACAACTGCACCATGGGATCGACAGCGCAGCGATAGCCGAGCGCTTGCAGCCGCAGGCACAGGTCGGAATCCTCGAAATCGCCGATGACGTAGATTTCATCGAAACCGCCCAGCTGTTCGGCGAGCGGGCGCGGCAGCACCATGCAGGCGCCGGTGATGCTGATGCAGTGGCGCAGCGCGTTGCCGCCGGCATAGCGCAGCCCCTTGGCCGTATGATGGCCGAAATACCAGTTGCCGAACTCGCGCAACTTGCGGAACTCCATACCCTGGTGCTGCACCGCGCCGTCTTCGTACAGCAGCAAAGCCGCCACCACGCCCAGGCCGGGGTCGGCCGCCAGCCGCGCCGTGAGCTGCTCCAGCCAATCCGGCGTGCCGGGAAACACGTCGGAGTTCAGGAACGCCACGTAATCGCCGGTGGCATGGGCGAGGCCGATATTGTTGGCCGGGGCGAAACCCACGTTGTGGCTGAGCAGCAGCAGCGTCATCGGGATGCCGAAGCGCTCATGGACCGAGGCGCAGAGGAACTGCGTCTCCTGCTGGCGCGGCGGATCGTCGAGCACGTAGATGTATTCCACCTCGCCCGCCGCCCCCCCGCCTGCAGCCGGGTGCTCGCTGAACAGCGCCATCTGGTATTCGATGAAATCGACCCGCCCGTACAGCGGCACGATCACCGAATAGCGTGGATTGGCTGGCGGCGTGCCGTATTGGATCACCTCCACCGCCGGGCGGCGGTCCAGCCGGCTGCGATTAAGCAGTTCCACCGCCGGGCCGACGGTGCGGGCGTAGGCGTCCGGCACGGCGGCGAAGCGCACGTTGACCCGTTCCAGAATGTGGCGGATCGCGGCCATGCCCTGCAATTTCGGCCGCGGCACGCCGCGATAGCCGATCTCGCCCTTGCTGGTCTCGATTTCGATGTAGATCGGCAGGCCCGCCGCCGCCGCGTGCGGCACGAAGGCGATGAAGCCGCATAGCGGGTCGTCGAAGCCGTGCTGGGCGGAAAACACCGCCACCACATCCGGCCGGTTGACCACGATGGCGCGGGCCAAATCCAGCTCGCTCACCAGCGTGCCGCAGCGCAGGCGCATGGCGCGCACCACGCCGGGCTTGGCCAGATACCAGCCCAGCAGCATCAGGCCGTGCGGGGCACAGAAGATCGCCTCGTCGGTCTCGAACATCACCGTGTCGCTCAGCGTGCCCAGCGTGTCCTGCCCGGCATATGGGCGGCGGGCCAGGATGGCGCGCACCACCGCGCAATTGGACTCTGCGGCCCCGCTCAGCAGCAGCGGTTCGCAGCGTGCGAGCATTTCCGGCTCATTGACCCGCTGCAACGGCGTGCCGGGATACAGTGTCGAGCGGACGCCGGCGATCTCGAAGCTGAGCGAACTGAAACTGCCCAGGGCGGCGGCCGAGGCCGGCATAAAGAACGCCACCCCCTCGCCGTTGGCGATGATCCCGCTGTTGGACAGATCGGGGCGCGGGAACAGCGCGGCCACCGCCGCGCCATACACGTCGCCGTCCTCGAACGAGACCATGACGTGTTCGGGCTGCTGACCGGCCGGCCATCCGGCGGTGACCCAGCCGGACAGCAGCCAGCCGCCGGCGGCGGCGTGGTAGCCGTAAAAGTCGATAAAGCCCGGCACCGCCTCCATCGGCGTGCCGTGGCGCATCAATTCCAGCAGTTTGCGCCGCTGCGAGCCTTCTTCGCCGGCCGCCAGGATCGCCTCGACCTCGCGCAGCAACGCGTCGCTGTTCAGCGACAGCACCTCGCGGGTCGGGCGGACGGCGTAGTTGGCCAGGGTGAACTGGATCTCCAGATCGCGCAGCGCCCCGGCTTGCGGGGCCGAGGGGGCAGGTGCGGGGCCGCGCAGGAAAAACACGTAGCCGATGCCGCGCGACTGCACGTCGGCGCGGAAATAAAAGGTGGGGACGGTATGGCCCGCGACGGTAACGGTCGCGCCATCGGCAATCTCGCCTTCGGCGATGCCGCCTTCAGGCGCCGCCGGGGCGAAATGCGCCACGATGTCTTCCGGGCGGTTGCCGGGCGGCCAGGGATGCACAATCCAGCCGCCGAACAGCCAGCCCCTGGCAGTGGTGTGATAGCCGTAGAAATCGACATGGCCTTCAAAGGTGAATGCTTTGCCTGTCTCCGCGGCGGCCTCAACGCTATTGTCTGCCGGGATAGCCGCCGGTTTGTCGTCCACTTCGAACGGCATACACACTCCGAAACACGCAAAAGAAATTCGTCTATCGCATCGTCGACGGGTACCACGAACCCCGGCCCGGAGCAACGAATCGCTGCTCCGCCGCCTGACGCGCTAGCGCTGGCGTGCCGCCAGGATGCGGCGGAACAGCGCCAACTGGCCCTGGCTGGTCTCGGTCCAGCCGAACCGCTCGGCATAGGCCCGCGTCGCCAACCGGTCTTGTATCAACCGGTCTTGTATCAATCGGTTTTGCGCCACTTGGTCCGGCGGCGCGGCGAACAGCGCGCGCACCGCATCGGCGATGCCTTCGGCGGTGTTGGCCGCCACGATCCGCCCGGCCTCCGGCGTCTGCACCACCTCGGGGTTGCCGGGAATGTTGCTGGCCACCACCGGGGTGCCGCAGGCCATCGATTCCAGCAGCACATTGGCCCAGCCTTCGCGCGACGAGGCCAGCACCATGGCGTCGGCGGCGCCGTAGAAGCGGGACAATTCGCCATGCGGCTGCGGGCCGAGCAACCGCGCCCGCCGCGCCAAGCCGGACGCGTCGATCTGGGCTTGCAGCCGCTCGCGCTCCGGCCCCTCGCCGACGATCAGCAAGGAAAAGTCCGGCAGATACCGCAGCGCCTCGATGGTCAGATGGTGACGCTTGCGCGCGATCAGCCCGCCGACCGAGATCAGCGTGGGCCCGTCAAGCCCGAGCGCCGCGCGGGCGGTGGCGCGGTCGACCGGGTGGAACATCCCGGTGTCGATGCCGTTGCGCAGCGTCACGGTGCGCGCCGGATCGGCGCCCAGCGTGAGCAACCGTTCGCGCAGCGCATCGCTGACCGCGATCAACCCATCGGCGGCGGCGACGGCGGCCTCGATCATCCGGCGCGGCCCGGCGAAATCCGGCAGTTGCGTCACGTCCGAGCCGCGCGCGGTGATGCACACCGGCAACCCCAGCGCCGCCCCGAGCCACACAGCGGCCACGCCGTCCGGATAGAGGTAATGCGCGTCGATCAGATCGAATTTTTCCCGCGCATGCAGCCGCCGGGCCGCGTTCAGGCTGCCGCGATACAGCAGCGCCGGGGCCAGGGTCATGCCGGCTTTGGGGATGACCACGAAGCGCGGATGATGCACCGCAAGCCCGTGGCGGGTTTCCTGGCGGGGCACGCTGGCATAGCGGCTCCAGGCGCCGAACACCGGCGCGCGGCTAGGGAAATACGGCACCGGCGCCAGCACGCTGGCCTGCGCCTCGCCGGTGGCCACCAGATGGCGCAACCGGTTTTCCACGAACACGCCGTGATTCGGCTGGGCCGCGTTGGGAAACAGCGTCGAGAAGGTCAGCAGGCGCATGGGGTGGGTCTGAGACCTGAAACAGCGGCGGGTCAAGGGTGGCGGCTTGCTTTATGCATCGGCACCAATTGTGCCTACACTGATCCTTATCTCACCAAAGGCTCTCCGTTGCGCAGTCTCGAACGCTCCAGCAGCCGATCGGAAATCCGCGCCCTTACCGCCCTGCGCGGCGTTGCCGCCATGGTAGTCGTGCTGGAGCATTTCTCCGCCACCGCCCAGCAGCACAGCGCCACGAACATTCCGTCGCTGGTGGCGCACGGCTACATGGCCGTCGACCTGTTCTTTGTGCTGAGCGGGTTCATTATGGCGTATACCTATCAGGCGGATTTCGCTGCGCACGGCCTGAAAAGCTTCCCCGGCTTCCTGCTCAAGCGGGCCGCCCGCATCGTGCCGCTGAACACCGTGGCCGTGCTGCTCACCGTCGCCGCCGGACTGGCAAGCCAAGCGCTGCTGGGACGCAACATCCTCTTCGAGAGCAGCAGTTTGGCGTACGATACGCTGTGCAATCTGCTGATGCTGCAAGGGCTTGGCATCGGGACCAATCTAAACGGCCCGTCCTGGTCGATCAGCACCGAGTTCGCCGCTTATTTTCTGTTTCCCGCCCTGCTGGCGCTGGTCTGCCACCGCCGCCGGGCTGTGGCCGCGGCCACGGTGGCGCTGGCTGCCATCATCCTTGCCGCTACCGCCGCCGCGCATCCCCGGCTGGGTTTGGACACCGCGTCGGTCAACGGGCAGTTGGTCCGCTGCTTCACCGAGTTCGTCATTGGCATCGGCACCTACCGGATCACCCGCAACCCCGACTGGGCCGCCTGGCTGGCCGCCGAGCGGGTCACACTGCTGGCCATTGGGTGGGAGTTGGCCGCTTTGCTGCTGCGTCTCGACCTGCTGGCCGCCGCCGGATTTCCGCTGCTGATTGGCGCACTGGCCTGCGACCAGGGCCGTATCGCCCGGCTGATCGCGGCGCGGGTGCCGTATTTTCTCGGCGTTATCTCGTTTTCAATTTACCTGCTGCACAACATGCTCCGCCCGATCGAGCTGGAAGTGGTGCGCACGCTGCATCCCGCCCCGCTCGGCACGGCGGCCGCTCTTGGCTTTGCCGTGCTGGGTTCGCTCACGGTGATCCCGCTGGCCTGGCTGGCCTATGCCGCCGTCGAGCGGCCTGGGCGGCGCTGGGTGCGTAATTTTGCCACGTTTGCCGCGCGGGGCTACAAGCCGCATCGGCCCAAGGCCTAAGCACGCCGTCGCGGGCCGGCCGTTTCGACGAGGTGATCGGATTATGCGGATTTCCGTTTTCGGCACCGGCTATGTCGGCGCCGTTTCGAGCGGCTGCCTCGCCGGGCTCGGCCACAGCATCGTCGGCGTCGATGTCTCGGCGGAGAAAGTGGCGATGCTCAATCGCGGCCTGTCGCCGATCGTGGAAGCCGAGATCGGCGAACTGATCGCCAGCGCCGCCGCCAGCGGCGCGCTGCGCGCCACCACGGATGTCGATGCGGCGGTGGCGGACACCGAGATGTCGCTGATCTCGGTCGGCACGCCGAGTGCCGCCGACGGCAGCGTCTCGATGGCCGCAGTCGACAGCGTGAGCGCCGCCATCGGGGCCGCCATCGGCCGCAAGGCCGGGCCGCATGCGGTGGTGATGCGCTCCACCGTGCCGCCCGGCACGGCGGAGGAGCGGGTGGTGCCGATCCTGCAAGCCGCGTCCGGGCGCAACCTCGGCGATGGGCTGGCCTATTACAGCAACCCGGAATTCCTGCGCGAAGGCAGTGCTGTGCGCGACTTCCACGCGCCGCCCTACACGCTGATCGGCGCGCCGGACGGCGACGATGCGCCGCTGCTGCGCGCGCTGTACGCGCCGATCCCCGGCGCGGTGCACGTGGTGCCGTACCGCATCGCCGAGAGCGTGAAATACCTGTCCAACGCCTATCACGCGGTCAAACTGGCGTTCGCCAACGAGGCTGGGGCGATCCTGGCCGAATACGGCGTCGATGCACCGGCGGCGTTCCGGCTGTTCTGCGAGGACCGGGTGCTGAATATCTCGCCCGCCTATCTGCGGCCGGGCTTCGCCTTCGGCGGCTCGTGCCTGCCCAAGGACGTGCGCAGCTTCCTGGCGCTGGCCGAACGCCGCGCCGTCGCCGCCCCGCTGCTCGGCCATGTGCTGGCGGGCAACGCCGCGATCATCGACCGCGCGTTCCACGCCATCGCCAAGCATGGCCGCCAAACGGTGGCGCTGTTCGGGCTGGCGTTCAAACCGGGCACCGACGATCTGCGCGAAAGCCCGTTCGTGCTGCTGGCCGAGCGGCTGATCGGCAAAGGCTACGATCTGCGGATTTTCGACCGCTCGGTGAAGCTGGCCACGCTGCTGGGCAGCAACCGCGATTACATCGCCCGCGAAATCCCGCATCTGGAACGCCTGATGGCGGACAACCCGGCGGCGGCGCTGAGCGGCGCGCGGGTGGTGGTGGTGGGCCATATCGGCGCGGAGGATCGCGCCGCGCTGCTGGCCGGGCTGACCGATCAGATCGTGATCGACCTGGCGGGCATCGCGGCGCTGCGCGCGCAGCCCGGCATCACCTACCAGGGTTTCTGCTGGTGAGCCGCCCGCGCCTGCTGTTCGTCAGCCCGCGTTTCCTGTTCCCGCTCGACCAGGGCGGCAAGATCCGCACCGCCGGCACGCTGCGGGCGATGCGCGGCGGCGCGTTCGAGATCGTGCTGGCCTCACCGGCGCCGGCGGATTGGCGCAGCCATGCGGCGGCCATCGGCAGCGCCTGCGACCGCTTCGTGTCCTGGCCGGAACCGCACCCCGGCAAGCTCGGCCGGGTGCTGGCGCTGGCCGGCGAACTGCCGGTCTCGGTGGCCTCGGACCGCTCGGCGGCCGGCAGCGCGGTGATTGCCGCCGAACTGGCGGCCGGGCCCCGCGTGGTGGTGGTGGATTTCCCGCACGCCGCCGTGCTGGTGCCGCAGCGGCTGGCGATCCCCTCGGTGATGTTCACCCATAACGTCGAGGCGGAGATTTTCGAGCGTCACGCCGCCTTGGCGCGCGGGGTGTGGAAGCTGGTCTGGCAGCGCGAAGCGGCCAAGATGCAGCGCTTCGAGCGCGACGTGCTGCGCCGCTTCGACACCGTGGTAGCGGTCTCGGCACGCGACGGGCGGGCGCTGCGCGACCGCTTCGGGCTGAACGAGGTTGCGGTGATCGACACCGGCGTCGATCTGGACTTCTACGCCTACCACCCGCCCGAAGCGCAGGCGGCCACCGTGGTGTTTTCCGGCGCGATGGACAGCCGCTCCAACATCGACGGCATTGGCTTCCTGATGGACGACGTCTGGCCGCTGGTCGCCGCCAGCCGGCCGGATGCGCGCATGCGTGTGGCCGGCCGCAATCCGCCGCCCGCCCTGGTGGCCAAGGCCGAACGGCTCGGGCTGCCCTGGCATTTCACCGGCTTCGTCGACGACATCCGCCCGCATGTGCTGGCCGGCGACGTGGCGGTGATCCCGCTGCGCGTCGGCAGCGGCACCCGGCTGAAAGCCTTCGAATCGATGGCGCTCGGCCGCCCGGTGATCTCCACCGCACTCGGCATGGAAGGGCTCGACGTGCAGCCCGGCCAGCATTTCATCGCCGCCGAAACCGGCCCGGAATTCGCCGCCGCCATCCTGCGCCTGCTGGGCGACGCGGCATTGCGCACCGGCCTGGCCAGTGCGGCGCGGCGCGAACTGGAGCAGCGGTTTTCCTGGCCCCAGGTCGGGCGGCAATTCGAGGCGATTTGCCTGCGGACCGCCACACACGCCATGAAAGATCGCCGATCATGAACCCGCCGCCCGCCACGGTCGATGGCAAATACTATCAGGTCGCCACACCGGCTTCGCTGGCCGAGCGGATCGTGATCCAGGCGCGCGACCGGATTCATGACGATTTCATGCGCATCTGCCAGCCAACGTCCACCGACAGTATCCTCGATGCCGGGGTCTCCGATGTGACCGGTGCGGCAGCGAACGTACTGGAACGGCGCTATCCGTATCCGGATCGCATCACCGGGGCGGGCCTGGGCGGCGGCGAGGATTTCCGCGCCGCCTTCCCGCGCGTGGCGTACCGGCAGATCGCGGCCAATCAGCCGTTGCCGTTCGCCGATGGGTCGTTCGCCATCGCCACCTCGAACGCCGTGCTGGAGCATGTCGGCAGCCTGGAGCACCAGCGCCGCTTTGTTGCCGAACTGATGCGGGTCGGACAGCGAGTGTTCCTGACCGTGCCGCACCGCTTCTTTCCGGTCGAGCACCATACCGCCATTCCGCTGCTGCATTGGACCGACTGGAGCTTCGCCCTGGCCTGCCGGCTGTTCGGCAAACAGGAATGGAGCCGCCCGGAAAACCTGATCCTGATGTCGCGCCGCCGCCTGCAAGCCGCCTGCCCGCCCGGCGCCCAGGTGCGCATCGGCGCCACCGGGATCCTGCTCGGCCCGTGCAGCGCGAATTTGTATCTGTATTGGGACGGCCGGCGTGGCGGCTGAACCGGCCCCCCGGACCGCCCGCCGGACCGCCCGCCAGACCGCAGGCATGGCCGTGCTGCAGGATTTCATCCGCTTCGGGCTGGTCGGCGCGGTCGGCTTCGTGGCCAATGTGGCCGCGCTGTATGCGGTGCGCTGGCTGGTGGGGCTGTATGCCGGCGGCGTGCTGGCGTGGCTGGTGGCAGCGACGGTGACTTGGGCGCTCAATCGCGCCTGGACCTTCAGCGGGCGCAGCAGCCTGCCCGCGCACCGGCAATGGCCGCTGTTCCTGGCCGCCAATGCCGCCGGGTTCGTGCTGTACTACGGCACCTATGCCGGGTTGGTCAGCTATAGCCCGCTCTGCGCGCACTGGCCGGTGCTTGGGGTGTTCGGTGGGATGCTGGCCGGTATCGCCGCCAATTTCACGCTATCGCGCGCGCTGGTGTTTCGCTGAGCGGCGGTTTGCCGGCTCACCACAAGGGCGGGCAGCTTGGCGTGACCAGCGGATTGAAATCGGTCAGCCGCACCGCCGCATTCAGCGGCGCGCCGGGACACAGCAGCGGTTGCAGGCGCTGCGACAGCGCCAGCCGCACCGCCGGATCGGTGCCGCTATAAACCAGCTTGTAGCGCAGCAGCGTCAGCCCCGACATGCCCGTCCCGGCCAGCAGCAGCGCCATCGCCCCGGCCCCCACCCAGCGCGGCCAGCGCGGCGCTTGGCTCGCGGCGCGCAGACCGAGTGCTGCGAGCAGCATCACGACACCCCAGGCATCGAAGGTGTAGCGCAGGCAAAGCGCCAGAAACCCCAGCATCAACGCCACCGCGAGCAGGTTGCCGGCGATGACGAACAGCAGCGGCGCAATGTTGGCCGCTCGCTGGCGCAGCAGCCACGCGACGCCGCCCGCCAGCGCCACCAGAGTCAGCGGCGCGCAGAGCGGCACCAGCGCGCGTGGCCCCTCGATCGCGCCGTAATACGTGGCAAAGGCCTGCGGCCAGATCGCTTCGAGCTTCAATCCCGTGCTGTAGTAGGCAACGGCCATCGCCAGCCGCGGCCAGGCGAACAGCCCGTGACGGGCATAGCGCGCCAAGTTCGCCGGGTGGGCGATGAATTGGGCATAGTGCTCGTACGGCGACAGCGTGAACGGACTGCCCCAGCGCCCGGCGTTCACCACGCCTTGCACCACGACGAACAGCAGCGACAGGCATCCCGCGCCGAGCAGCAGCGCCAGCCAGCGCGGCAGCGCCAACACGTCGCGGACCCGCCGCCCGGCGGGAATGCGCCGCACCCTGGCGATGAAGCTTTGCAGCAGCAGCAGCAGCAGCGCCACATACAGGCTGGCGCCGGCCGGCACCCGGCACAGCAGCGCCGTCCCGGCCAGCACCGCCAGCGAATAGAAATCCACGCTCTGCATGGCTTCGCCGCGCAGCCAGCGCCGGGCCACGATCAGATTGCCCAGCGCCGTCAACGCCGCCGCCCAGAAAATCACTTCGTGATACAGCGAGGCCGAGGCCAGCAGATAGACTTGCGGCCCGGTCGCCACGACCGACAGCAGGCTGATCCAAATAAATCGCCCGCCGCCGCGCCGCGTCAAACCGGTCATCGCCGCCTGAAACAGGCGCAAATAGGCATAGACCGTGACCATCAGGGCAGCGATGCATGAGATACGGGCGACTTGCAGGCCACCCCCGCCCGCCAGGACCAGCGGCATCCGCAGCAATGCCGGAAAGATGCCGTAATACGCGTAGGTCCTGCCGTCCTTGACGAACGCTTCGTACGCGACGATCGCCGGGTCGCTGGTGAAATCCCACGCCAGCAGCCGCCGCGCCATGTCGTTGAACACCAGCCCGATCTTCTCGGGCGCAAACGGGTTGAAATCGAAATTGGTCAGCAAGGCCGCTGCCAAGACCCCATACAGGCAGGTCAGCAACAATGCGGCCGAGTGGCCAAGACTCCAAGGGCGGGATGTGCCGGCTGGGTTGACCTGAAGCACGCTGGTGTGGGCCGGTAACACCGAATGTCCTGACAGAATCACGCTCCTTCACGATCCATCGGCCGGCGCCGCCTATGGTTGATCCGCTTCGATCCAGGATAAAACTAACCCGGATCCAACTGCCGCCCAATCAAATTCGCGCCGGTTTCAGCGGCCCGCGCGCCGGGCGGGCGCCAGCCAGCGCAGCAAGCGGCGCTCGATCAGCACATGCAGCACGATGCCCGACACCAGCGCCGTCAGCGCCGCCAGCGCGAAGACGACGCCGAGCGGCAGCAGCCGGACGATGCCAAGCGTGGCCATGACGCGCACCGTCAGGCCGATCACCACGGTATGGATCAGATACAGCGAATACGAGGCATCGCCGAGAAACACGGCCGCCGGGCTGATGCGCAGCTTGCCTTGCCGCTCGGCGGCGGCCAGGCCCGCGACGATGACCACCGAGGAGACGCCGAACAGCAGGTCGCTCATCTGGCCCGCCATCGTCAGCAGCCCGGCATCCTCGGCCAGACCAGCGGCGGCGAACGCCAGCGTGGCCAGCACGGTCAGCAGCAGCGGCCGGGGCAGCCTGTACCGCAACGTGACATGCGCCACGGCGATGCCGAGCAGGAATTCCAGATTGATCGGCGCGGTCAGCACCCGCAGCGACGCGTTGCCCGCCAGCAGCGTGCTGAACGCCGAGGCGGGAGCGGTGGCGGCGGCCACGCCGCCCGCCAGGATCAACGCCACCCAGACCGCCAGCAGCACGGCGCCGAGCCGGCGGGAGATGATGGCCAGGGCGAACAGCGCGTAGAACATCATTTCGTGCACCAGCGTCCATGCCACGCCCAGCACCGGCTCGACCTGTTCCGGCAGCAGCAGCACCGAGGTCAGCAGGTGCCAGGGCTCCGGCAGCGCGGCCCCGCCCGGCCGCAGCACGGCGAGCAGCACGACCAGCGCGGTGACCACCCAGTAGATCGGGTAAATGCGCGTCAGCCGGCGGCGCAGGTAGCGCCATAGCGCGGCTGGCGCGCCGATGTCGCCGTGATGCACGTAGTGGATCACGAAGCCGCTCAGCACGAAGAAAAAATCCACTCCGGCATGGCCGAAATTGAACATGCCGTGAAACGGAATGGCGCCGGCGTATTGCGGCAGCGCCATGCTGCGCCCGGTGTGATACAGCACCACCAGCAGCGCCGCGGCGCCGCGCCCCATTTGGATGCCCGATAGCCGGTTCGACGGCGCCCGAGTGGTCATGCCTGCGACGTCATGGATGTCAACTCGCGCTAAACTGTGCATTAGGTATCGCACCGATCCCAGGCGCGCGAGCAGCAAATCGCCTGGCGCACTGGATGACATGCTAGAATGGCTTTAGGTCAACACGAGAGATCTGCAGATTTGGATAGCGTCGCGGAATATGACCGGCAGACTGCCGGTAATCCGGTGCGGCCCGGCGGGGATACAACGGCCACGGCCAGCGGCAATACCGCAGTTCCGCGCGTCGCCGTACTGATCCCGTGCTACAACGAGGCGGTCGCCATTGCAAAAGTCATCGCGGATTTCCGCGCCGTGCTGCCCGAAGCGGTAATCTATGTCTACGACAACAACTCCACCGACGGCACGCCCAGCGCCGCC
>JANXMB010000016.1 GCA_025354865.1 Acetobacteraceae bacterium
CGATCGCCGACTACGATCAGGCGATCCGCCTCGACCCAAGCTATGCAGCGGCCTTCTACAACCGGGGCAACAGCTACGCCGACAAGGGCCAGCACGACCGCGCGATCGCCGACTTCGATCAGGCGATCCGCCTCGACCCAAGCAATGCAGCGGCCTTCATCAACCGGGGCATCCGCTACACCGCCAAGGGCCAGCACGACCGCGCGATCGCCGACTACGATCAGGCGATCCGCCTCGACCCAAGCAATGCAACGGCCTTCAACAACCGTTGCTTTTCACGGGCTATCGTCGGCGCGCTCGGGGCCGCCTGGGCGGATTGCAATGAGTCCCTCCGCCTGCGCCCCAACGACGCCAATACGCTGGACAGTCGCGGCCTCGTCCAGCTCAAGCGCGGTGCTTTCGATGACGCGATTGCCGATTTCAGCGCGGCTTTGGCCATCGATCCGAACCTGGCGCATTCGCTTTACGGACGCGCGCTGGCCTATACCAATCGCGGCAATCCCGTCGCGGCTGCGGCGGATTTCGCGGCCGCCCGCCGGCTGGCTCCCTCGATCGATGCGACATATCGCGCCTATAACGTGTCCGTCCCGCGCCGCTGACGCCCTCGCGCGCCAAGAACCGGAAATGGGTCTGCTCGGGCAGCGACGAAATGGCCCTGGATCGGCGCATCGGGCCATGCGAAACGCGCAGGCGATAAAAGGAACCCACTGTGGCACGCCGAGAAATAGACTCCCCCTACGCCTGGTATCGGCTGTGCGTGTGCATGCTGATCTCCACCATCGGCGGCGTCGGCATGTGGTCGGTCGTCGTCTCCCTCCCCGCCGTGCAGGCCGATTTCGGCATCGCCCGAGGCGCGGCGTCGGTGCCCTTCACCCTGACCATGATCGGGTTCGGCGTCGGCGGCGTGCTGATGGGGCGGATCAGCGATAAAATCGGCATCGTCGTGCCCGTCGCCATCGGCGGCGCCGCGCTGGCCGTCGGCTATATCGCCGCCGCTGCCTCCCACGACGTCTGGCACTACGGCATCCCCTACGCGCTGTTCGCCGGCATGCTCGGCACCGGTGCGAGCTTCGCGCCGCTGATGGCCGATATCTCGCATTGGTTCGAAAAACGGCGCGGCGTTGCAGTGTCGCTGTGCGCGGCGGGCAACTACCTGTCGGGGGCGATCTGGCCGACAGTGGTGGAGCACCTGATCCGAGGCTACGGCTGGCGCACGGCCTTTATCGCCATCGGCCTGTTCTGCGCCGCAACCATGATCCCACTGGCGTTGCTGCTGCGCGCCCCCGCCCCGTCGCACAAACCCGGCACCCTGCCCGTCGCATCCGGCCAAGCCGGCACGATGGGTCTGTCGCCCGCCATGCTGCAATCCCTGCTGATGCTGGCCGGGGTCGCCTGCTGCGTCGCCATGTCCATGCCGCAGGTGCACATCGTCGCCTATTGCAGCGACCTCGGCTACGGCGTGGCCCGAGGCGCCGAGATGCTCGCCCTCATGCTCGGATGCGGCATCGTCAGCCGGGTGGCATCCGGCTTCGTCGCCGACAAACTCGGCGGTGTCAAAACGATGTTGATCGGTTCCGTCATGCAAACGACAGCATTATCGCTGTATTTGGCAATGGATGGCTTGACTTCGCTCTACGTCGTTTCCGCCCTGTTCGGATTGTTCCAGGGCGGGCTGGTGCCAAGTTATGCCATCGTCATCCGCGAATGCTTCCCGGCCAAAGAAGCCGGCGCCCGAGTCGGGATCGTCATGATGACCACCCTGCTCGGCATGGCGCTCGGCGGTTGGATATCGGGGGAAATCTTCGATGCCACCGGATCGTACCGCGCCGCCTTCGCAAACGGGGTGATCTGGAGCGCGGGAAACGGCGCAATCGTCCTGTTCCTGCTGCTACGGCAGGGCCGGTTCGTGCCGCCGATGCGGGCCATTCCAAACGGTCTCGGTAACGCGTAAAATAAACGTCGAGCCGGCTTGGGGGCCAGCGAAGCGGAGCGCGCAAGCATGCCCGGCGAAACGATCGACAGCACCTTTGCATCGGGTCTGATCCTGACGACGCTGCAAACCAATCCGGTCGTCTTCGCCGCGACGAACACCATCGTCCAAACCGCCAGCACAGCGCTCTATTCCAACATCGCGTACACCTAGACGATCCAGAACGCGGGCCTGATCCAGTCGGTTTCCGGGACCTCGGGGTCCGCCGGCATCGTGCTGAGCGCTGCCAGTATCGCCAACACGACGACCGGACGGATCTCCGGCTACAACGCCGGCATCTATATTTCCGGCACCGGGACGGTGTCGAACCAAGGCACGATCCAATCCACCGACACCACCGGCAACGGCTACACCTACACCACCGTCGATAATACCGCGACGATCGTGTCGGCAGCGGTCATCCTGGGGCAAGGGTCGATCGACAACGCGGCGGGCGGGCTGATCTCCGGCGCGTTGGGCGGGGTCGGCACCGACCGCTCCGGCACCGTGTCGAACGCCGGCACGATCGTGGGCGGCCAGTTCGGCGTCTTTATCGAAAGCGGGGGCAGCGTCGGCAACGCTGCGGGCGGCACCATCGGCGGCAGCCGATACGGGGTCTACGGCGGCGTCGGCGGCACGCTGACGATCGTCAACCAGGGTAGTATCAACGCCTCGAACGGCCGAGCGGTGGAATCGATCGGCGGCGGATCGGTCACCAATGCCGCGGGTGGAACGATAACCGGCTCGCAGTACGGCATTCGGGCGGACTTTGCGTCGGCCACGATCGTCAACGCCGGATCGATCGCCGGCACATCGCGGGTCGGCGCGGTTCTGCGGGCGGGCGGGCAGTTCTCCAATGCGTCCAGCGGCACGATTACCGGCGCCATCGCAGCGTTCGGGGCCATTGGCACCGCCGCAGCCACAGCGACGAATGCCGGCCTCCTTGCCGGGTACACCTTCGGCATCGCGATCTATTCTGCCAACGCACAGATTACCAACAGCGGCAGCGTATCGAGCCAGAAGCTCGGCGGCGGGACGGTGTTCGGCGGGGCCGGGATCGGCGCCATCGCGGGCGGCACTGTGGTCAACGCGGCCGGCGGGCACGTCGCGGCGCGCTGGATCGGGGTGCAGATCGGCGCCCGCACCACGTCGGTCGGCGGCACGCTGATCAACCAGGGCAGCATTTTCGCCAGCGACGGAACGAACGGCGCGGCGGTTTGGATCCACGGTTCGGCGTTCATCTCAAATGCCTCCAGCGGCACCATCGTCGGCGGGCCGTTCGGTGTCGTTGCCTATTACGGCACGACGATCGTCAACGCCGGCTCGATCGGCGGCGACGCCTATGCCATCGATATCGTCAACGCCGGTTTCAACAACCGGGTGGTGGCGCTGCCCGGTGCCAGCTTCTCCGGCAAGGTGGAGGGCCGCAATACCATCGGCGCCACCGCTGTCAGCACCCTGGAACTGGGGTCCGGCGCCTCCACCGGGACGCTGTCGGGCCTTGGCATTCAGTTCGTCCATTTTGCCCAGACGACGATCGATGCGGGCGCGAGCTGGACGCTGACCGGCACCAACACCGTGGTGTCCGGCGCCACGCTGACCGATAGCGGCACGCTGATTAACGTCGGCACGATCGGCGGCGGCGTCCTGCTCAACGGCGGATCGGTGACCAACGCGGCCGGCGCTACGATTACCGGCACCTTCGCCGCGATCTACGGTCCGAGCGGGTCTTCCGGCGGCACAATTTCCAATGCCGGTCTGCTGGCGGGGCCGGCCAGCGGGTTCGGCGCGGGGATCGCGCTGTTTGCCGGGGGCGTTATTACCAACAGCGCCAGCGGGACGATTGCCGGGTCGGAGGGTATCTACGCCACCGCGAGTTCCACCGCCGCCAACATGGCAGCGCTGGCGAACTACGGCAGCATCCTCGCCAGCCAACACCAAGGCGTCGAGTTCGTCGATGGCGGCAGCGTCGTCAACGGGTCGGGCGGCACGATTGCCGGCGCCTACAACGGCGTGTCGATCCAGTTCCAGAATGCCGCCAGCCAGAGCGCCACCGTCGTCAACCGCGGCCTGATCGTCGGCACCGCTAGCTACGGCGTGCAGTTGAAGTCGGCTGGGACCGATGTGCTGACCAACGCGGCCGGCGGCATCGTGCAAGGCGGCCAGGGCGGCGCGTATATCGCGGCCGGCGGCACCGTGTTCAACGCCGGCACGATCGGGGCGATCGGCACGGGCGCAAATGCCGTTGTATTCCGCGCCGGCGCGGCCGATCGATTGGTCGTAACGCCCGGGGCGGTGTTTTCCGGCTTCGTGGATGGCGGCAATACTGTCGGGTCCTCGATCGTCAGCACGCTGGAACTGGCATCCGCCGCGTCCGCCGGCACCTTCGCCGGGCTGGGCACGCAGTTCTTCGATTTCGGCCGGGTCACGGTCGATGCGGGCGCCAGTTGGACTCTGACTGGCAGCAACACTGTGCTGTACGGCGGTGCCCTAACCGACAGCGGCACGTTGACGAACACCGGCACCATCGGCGGCGGCGTGCTGCTGGCCGGCGGCACGGTGGTCAATCGGGCGGGTGCTGCGATATCCGGCTCCCTGGCGGCGGTCTACGCCGGGACCGGCAGCGGCGCCGGAACCGTCGTCAACGCCGGCGTTCTGCTCGGCGGCAACAACCCGACGCGCAGTGCCGGCATCGCCTTGCTGGCCGGCGGCTTCGTCAGCAATGCGTCCGGTGGCAGCATCGCTGCGGGCGGCGCCGGCATCTACATCGTTGGTTCGGGGACGATCCAGAACGCCGGGATCGTCGGCGGCACCGGCACCCACGCCACCGGGATCGAGATTTCGGGCACCGCGCAGGTCACCAATGCCGCGACCGGTACCGTGAGCGCCAGCAACAACGGCATCAATGCGATGGGCGCCGGATTCGTTCTGAATCAGGGCCTGATCCAGGTCGGTTCGATCGGCAACAGCGCCGTCTATCTCGGTCAGGGCGGTTCGGTGGTCAACACCGGCATCCTCCAGGGCGGCACGTTCGGTATCATCTTCGGGACCGCCGCTTCCGGTGGCGGCACGGTTACCAACGCCGGCACGATCGTCGGCTCCCTGGACGCGGTTGGCTTTACCCCGGGGCGGACCAATCGGCTGATCCTGGCCCCGGGTTTCAGCCAGAGCGGCGCCGCCGAGGGCGGTAACACAATCGGTGCTACCGCCGTCAGCACCTTGGAACTGGCATCGGCAGCGACAACCGGGCGGATGACCGGGCTGGGGACGCAATTCCGAGACTTTGGCCAGACCACGATCGACGGCGGCGCCAGTTGGAGTTTCACCGGCGCCAACACAGTCGCGTCCGGCGGGCTGCTGACCAACAGCGGCACATTGTTCGCCAACGGCGTGCTGATCGACAACGGATCGATCTTCTCGAACAACGGCACCATCGTTGTCGGCAGCACGGCGGGCACCAACGGCGCCCTTACTGTCAATAGCGGCGGGACGCTGAATATCGGCGTCGCGGGCACGATTCCGGCGCTGCTCATCGGCAACGGCGTCGCATCGGGCACGTTGGCGGCGGCTTCCGGTACGGTGGTGGTAACCGGCACCAACGCGGTACTGAACTCTTATGCGCCGATCCTGGTGGGCCGATCGAGCGGTGCCACCGGACTGCTGAAGATTGCCAATGGGGCGACGGCGCAGGCGGTAACCAGCGTCGAAACGCTACAGGCCGCCATCGGCATTGGCCTGAACGGCCCCGGCACGCTGATCGTCACCGATCCCGGTTCGGTGTTTACCGCCAAGGGGCAGGCGGTGGTCGGCCGAGCGGGAACGGGCAACCTGCTGGTGTCCAATCAGGGGACGCTGGTGCTCGCGGCGGATGGCAGCGGCAACAACCCGACGCTGCAAGTCGGTTTGGGCAGCAGCAACAACGCGGGGCAAATCGGGGGTAGCGGCAGCGGGCTCGTCAACAGCGGCGGGTGGATCGACGGCGGCACCACCACCTCGGTCGTGCAGATCGGCGGCAACGGCGACAACGGCACGCTGACGTTCAACGGCGGGTCCATGCAGGCCGGCTTCGTCAAGCTGGGCACGACCAACACCCTCGCCGGCACGGTCTACACTGGCGCAGGCATCCTGTCCCTGGGCACCGGCGGGCTTGTCAGCGCCTTCGGCACCACCTCCGCCTCGATCGTGCTCGGTCAGGGCCAGGGCGGTTCGGGCACGGTGGCGATCACTGGAGGCACGCTGCTCAGCGCCGGCCAGTTCCTAATCGGCAGTCAGAGCGCCGCCAGCGGCATCGTGACCATCGGGCCATCGGGCACCCTGTCGACGCACGGGCTGAGCGATGCCAACGCCGCCGGCAGCAGCGGGACGATCGTCGTCAACGGCGGAACGCTGAGCGATGCCGGCAATATGAATATCGGCCTGAACGGCGCCGGTTTCCTGACGATCTCCGCCGGCGGCACCGTCGTGGTCAACCAAGGCAGCGGGCCTGCTGTCAATATCGGTGTCCTCGGCCCGGGTTCGGGAAGCGTGCTGGTAACGGGTTCGCTATCCGCTCTGACCGTAACCGGACAGTTCATCGTCGGCGATCAGGGCACCGGCTCGCTCGATGTCGCCAACGGCGGGCTGGTCGATGCCAGCACCAGCCTATTCGATATCGGCAATCAGGGCGGCGGCACGGGCGTTGCCTCGGTCGAGGGCGGGGGCACCCTTTTAACCGGCAACCTGAACATCGCCAACATCGCGACCGGTGTGACCCAGGGCCGATTGACGATCGGCGCGAGCGGCATCGTCAGCACCTCCACCGTGACGATCGGCAGCGGCGGCACCGCGATCGTGGTTGGTGCATCCGGGGCGGCGGCGGTATTGACCAGCAGCGGCGGGATCGTCATCGGGCAGAGCGGGACCGGCGCCGGTCTGAGCGTCGGTCAATTCGGGACGATCGCCGACAATGGCGGCCTGACGATCGGGCAAGGTACCGGCAACAGCGGCACCGTCGTGGTCAATGGCGGCAGCATAGGTGGCGGCGGGATCTCCATCGGCAACGGCGGGACGGGCTTCCTGACGATCTCGGCCGGCGGGATCGCGAATGCGGGCACGGCCACCATTGCCATTGGCAGCCAGTCCGGCGGGTCCGGCACCGTCGGCATTAGCGGCGGCAATGCGCGCCTGAGCGGTGGCGTCCTGAACGTCGCCATGGTGGGCACCGCCATCGCCACCGGCCTGTTGAACATCGGCTCCGGCGGCACTGTCTCGGTCGGTTCGGTCAATATCGGCAATGGCGGCACCATCGCGTTGTCCGGCGGTCTGCTCGATCCGCCCGCGAGTATCTCGGTGAATGCCGGCGGCACCATCGTCGGCTTCGGCACCCTGGATGGCGACCTGATCAACGGCGGTCTCGTCATCGCCAGCGGCGGATTGCTGGATATCGTCGGTTCGATCGCCGGCAGCGGCGGCCTGTCGATCGCTGCCGGAGCGACCTTGGAACTCGACGGTTCGGTTGCCGTCACCGAGACGGTTGCGTTCACCCCGACATCGACCAGCGTTCCCGGCGGGGTGCTGCAACTCGGCACGGTCGGTTTTGCCGGCACGATCGCCAGTTTCTTCCAGGGCGACAGCCTGATCCTGACGGGGATCACCGACATCGCAACGGTCTCGGTGGCCGGGTCGTTGCTCGACGTCCATCGCTCGGGCGGCAGCGACATCTTCCTGCATCTGGACACCGGCTTCAATTACACTGGCGCAACATTCAACTTCTTCGCGTCGGGCGGGAATAGCGTCATCGGCGACAATGTGCCGTGCTTCCTGGCCGGCACCCTGATCCGCACGGAGCGCGGCGAAATCCCGGTCCAGCAATTGGCGATCGGCGATCGGGTGGTCACCTTGAACGGCAGCCTGCGGCCGATCGTATGGATCGGCAAGCGGGCCTATTCGTCGGCCTTCGCAGCGGGCAATCGCGACATCGTGCCGATCCTGATCCGGCGTGGCGCCCTGGCCGACAACGTGCCGACCCGCGACCTGCACGTGTCGCCGCTGCACGCGATGTATTTGGATAACGTGTTGATCCAGGCGGAGCTTCTGGTGAATGGGGTGTCGGTGGTGCGGCGACCGGAGATCGATCCGATCCGGTATTTCCATATCGAGTTGGAAACGCACGACATCGTCTTCGCCGATGGCGCTCCGGCGGAAACCTTCATCGAGCGCGACAATCGCGGCATGTTCCACAATGGCACCGAATTCGCCGCGCTGTATCCCGACGCCGCATCGCGCGAACTGCCATTCTGCGCACCGCGCATCGCGTCCGGCCCGATCCTCGACCGGGTCCGCCGCGCCATCGACGGGCGCGCCGGGCTGACCGACAACGCGGCCGGGCCGTTGCAGGGGAACCTGGACGGGATGGACGGCACGACGCTGACCGGCTGGGCCTTCGATCCCGCCCAACCCGACAGCGCCGTCGCCCTCGAACTCCTCGACGGCGACGGCACCATCGCTCGCACATTTGCCAATCGTTATCGATCCGATTTGGAAACGGTGGGCATCGGCGATGGCCGGCACGGGTTCGAACTGCAACTGAACCGGGCCTTGTCGCCGGACATCCAGCACGCGTTGCGGGTGCGCCGGGTCGGCGATGGCATGGAACTGCCGGGATCGCCGTTCACGATCGAGCCGAGCAACCGGCGGACATTGGTGCGGGCGGTACGGCAGGCGGTGGATGTGGCGGCGGAGGCTGCGGGCGACACCGCGACACTGGCCGCCTTGCTGGACACGTTCCAGGCCAACATCGATCGGATTCGCCGCCTGCGGGCGACGCAACGATCCGACACGGATGGCGACGCGCGCTTGCTGCGCTGGGCGCAGGGGCCTCGACTGGAACAGAAACGGGTGCTGATCGTCGCCGATACCCTACCCCGCCAAAAACAGGCGCCCGATGCGCGCCTGCTGCTCAATCAAATTGCGGCATTGCGCGGGCTGGGCTGGGCGGTCGAGTTCGTTGCTTCGACCGAACTGGCGCGTGGCGATGCGGCGGCGGCGGCGCTCAAGGCCTGGGGCGTAACCTGCCATCGCGCGCCGTTCGTTGCCTCGGTGGAGGAAGTCTTGCGCCGCAAGCGCAATGCTTTCGACATGGTCTACTTGTTCGGGCTGACCAATACGCACGGCTACGCGCCGCTGGCACGGGCCTGGCAGGCGAAGGCGCGCATCGTGTGCGGCCTGCCGGCGGTGCGCGGGACCGACAGCCGGGGGATCGCGACGCTGCGCATGGTCGATTCGATCGTCGTTCGATCCCGCACCGAAGCAATCGCGCTGCAGCGATCGGCGCCGGGGGCGACGGTATACGCGGCGATCGAGGCTGCGGCAGGGTCGGGTGCCATGAATGCGGCAGCGCCGATCGTCCGCGCGGGGTGACAGCGGCGCGGTCCCGTGCCTAACCTGCCGGCCGGAGCAGATCGTGCAACACGTCCTGCCCGGGCGCGTCGATCCGCGCGGCGCAACCCATCGATGGAACGGAGTCGGGCCGAGCTGTCGCGGCTATCCCGACCACGCCCTGAAACAACGGAACCTACGCATGTACCTTAATACTTTCGCCCAGGGCAGCGAGCCGCTGGACATGACCGGAACGGACGAATTTCGCAGCCTGCTGGCCAGTGCCGCCGATCTTGGCATTCCGCATTCGCCCGCTGTGCCGTATCGATCCAACAATATCGTTTTGCGCCAGCAGCGTTTCCATTACCTGGAATGGGGCGCGCCCGATGCGCCGGCGATCGTTCTGCTGCATGGCGGGCACCAGTCGGCGCATTCGTGGGATCTGGTCAGCCTGCATCTGGCGCAAAAATACCGCGTGCTGGCGATCGATCAGCGCGGCCACGGCGACAGCGAATGGTCGCGCGATGTCAGCTATGCCAACCACGAGATGTCTCTCGATGCCGAGGCGTTTATCGCCGCCATGCGCCTGGAAAAGCCGCTGACGATCGGTCATTCCATGGGCGGGCGCAATGCGATGCTGATGACCCGGCGGGATCCGTCGAAGCTGCGGGCGCTGGTCCTGGTCGATATCGGCCCGGAACTATCGGGGCGCGGGCGGGATGTGATCGCCGGCTTCGTGGTGGCAAACGAGGCGTTCGACAACCTCGAACATTTCGTCGCCAACGTGCGTAAATACGACCCCTACCGGTCCCGCGAACACATCGAGCGGACGGTCAAATACAACATGCTGGAACGCGCGGACGGCAAGTACGTCAGCAAATGCGACGGCAATCCGCGCCGCCTGGGCATCGTGCGCGGTCAGGGTCCGCTGGAGAACATCGAGCTGGCGGAAGCCGGCGGTTTCAACCTGCCGACACTGATCGTGCGCGGCGAGAATTCGAACATCCTGACAGCGGACGCGGCGGAGCGGTTCCGCGATGCGCTGCCGCTGGGCACGTTGGTGACGGTGCCGAACTGCGGGCACAACGTGCACGGGCAGAATACCAAGGGATTTATCGCGGCGATCGAGGGGTTTCTGGCGGCGAATTCGTAACAAACAGGCCCCGGTCGGCAGATCGCCAACCGGGGCGCAGCGAACCGATCAGCCGAAAACCCGAGCGAAGATGCGATCGACGGAGCGGAGGTGGATGGCAGGGTCCATGGCGGCGTCCAGCACGTCGGCTGACACGCGGCTGGCGACTTCCGGGTCGGCTTCCAGGTTGATGCGGAAGCTGCGCCCCTCCGGCGTGCCGAGTTTGGTCCAGGTTTCCATCGCGCAGCCCTGCACGATGCGGTACGCATCCTCCCGCGAGATGCCGGACCGGGTCAGCGCCAACAACACCTCCCCGGAGTGGACCACGCCGCCCAGGCTTTCCAGATTGGCCAGCATGCGTTCCGGATAAATCAGCAGCCGGTCCATCATGCCGGCCAGCCGCACCAGTGCGAAATCGAGCGCCAGCGTGGTATCCGGGCCGATCACGCGCTCGACCGAGGAATGGCTGATATCGCGTTCGTGCCAGAGCGTGACGTTCTCCAGCGCCGGCACCACGGCGGCGCGGACGATGCGGGCCAGGCCGGTCAGGTTCTCGCTCAGCACCGGGTTGCGCTTGTGCGGCATCGCCGAGGAGCCTTTTTGCCCGACATGGAAGAATTCCTCGGCCTCGCGCACTTCGCTGCGTTGGAGGTGGCGCACTTCGGTCGCCAACCGCTCGATCGCGCTGGCGATGACCCCGAGGGTGCAGAAGAACGCCGCATGCCGGTCGCGCGGAATGACCTGGGTGGAGATCGGTTCCGCCGTCAGGCCCAGGCGCTCGGCGACGAATTCCTCAATCGAGGTATCCAGATGCGCATAGGTCCCCACCGCGCCCGAAATCGCCACCGTCGCAATCTCCGCCCGCGCCTGCACCAGCCGAGCGCGATTGCGTGCGAATTCGGCATAATGGCCGGCCAGCTTGATGCCGAACGTCGTGGGTTCGGCGTGGATGGCGTGGCTGCGGCCGATCGTCAGGGTGTTCTTATGCTCGAACGCGCGCTTCTTCAGCGCCACCAGCACGGCATCGAGATCGGCCAGCAGCAGGTCGGCCGACTGGGTCAATTGCACCGCGAGGCAGGTGTCGAGCACATCGGAACTGGTCATGCCCTGATGCACGAAGCGGCTGTCGGGGCCGATGCCCTCGGCCAGCCAGGTCAGGAAGGCGATGATGTCGTGGCGGGTCTCGCGTTCGATCTCGTCGATGCGATCCAGATCGGCCTGGGAAATATGCGCGACTTTGACGGCGCCTTTTTCGCGGATGTTGCGCGCGGCTTCGGTCGGGATGGCACCGACGCGGGCCATGCCTTCGGCGGCCAGAGCCTCGATTTCGAACCAGATGCGAAAGCGGTTTTCGGGCGCCCAAATCGCGGCCATTTCGGGACGGGTATAACGCGGGACCATGGCAACGCATTCCTAAGTCAGACGCCGGCTTCTTAATCCGCCCGCCCTTCGCGACAAGCGGATTCAGGCGGCCAGCGGCAACGCCCCATCGGTTCGGTGTAGCCGATAGGACATGCCGCCGGCAATCGCGATGTCGAGGATCGCCGGACGCGCGCCGGTTTCGACCGGCAACACCGCTGCCCCGGCCGTCCAACGCCAACAGCCCTCGGCGCTGCGTTCCGCCGTGTGCCAGCCGGTGCGAAGGTCGGGATGGTCGGGCGGAATATCCTGCCAAATGTCGCCGTCGCGCAATGTCATGCCATCGACCCGCACGCCCAACCGCCGCCAATCGTCCAAGGCCGGGAACAGGTCGCCGGGGATATCGACCCGCGACATCAGGCGCAGGGAGCGGGCGTTCCTCGGCAAAGCGAAACTATGCCGCCCGGCGTGCACGGCGATCGGGTAAAGCGGTTTGCCATCGACCAGCAGATGGACATCGGGATCGGTCGTCGCGACCCAGTCCGGCCGGTGGAACCCAAGGACGGCAGCGCGCGCCGCGATCCGATCCCAAATCGGGGCGACAACCGTTCGCGCGACCGCCAGCGGCGCGCAGGCATCGGTTTCCCAGCATTTCAGGCCGGCGTTGACGTGGAACTCGGGGTGCAACAGCAAGGCCAGCCCGGCATTGGCGAAAAACGCCCGATTGCCGGTATCGAGGTAGGATTCGACCGCCAACCCCTCCGCCAGGAGCACACCGTGGTGCGCCAGCTCGACATGGTAGTAGCTGACAGCATCGGTGTCGCGTTCCTGCACGATGGTCATGCCGTTGATCAGCAGTTTCGCCGGCACCAGCTTTTCATCGAGATACAGGCAATGATCCGGCGATAGCAGCAGGTCCGCCCGGGGTAGACCGGGGCCGATCGCGTCGCGGCGAATGCGCACCGGGGCCAGCAACTCGGGGTTCGGATGCCCGACCAGATCGAGGTGACGGACACCGACCCAGACGACGGGCTTATAGACGGTGCGCCCGCCTTCCTGGACGGCCACGCGATCGCCGGGCTGCAACGCCTGCACCGGACGATCGCCATCGACGGTGCGGATGCCGGTGCCGGCGGCGAAGCAGACCAGAAAGACCGAGGTCCCGCCGGCCCCGTCGGATTGGTACGACACGCCGGCGGTGGTCGGCGTGGCCAGGGTGAAATGCCCCAGATCGGTGCCGGTGCCGCCGAGGCCGGACCACAGCCCAACGGTGGTGCCATTGGCAATCGACGCCGACCCGACCGATCCCGGCGCAACGGACAGGAAATCCACCACGTCGGACGCGGCGAAAGCGACGCCCACGGCCATGCCGGCAACCGTGGCGTTGCTGGCGAAGGATGCGGCGGCGATGCTGTTGGCAAGCTGGATCGTGCCGCTGTTGGTCAGGCTGTTGACGAAGGCGACGACATCGCCGGCGCCGATCGTGCTGTCGAATTTCAACCGCGCGCCGCTATCGACCGAGAGGGCGATTCCGGTGCCGATGCCGCTGGCCAGGATCAGCGAACCGCCAAGCGCCGCAATCGTATTGTGCCCGCCGGTTCCCGCCGCGATCACAGTGCCCTGGATCCCGCCGAACCCCCTGATCGCGCCGCTGGCCGACCCGCTGCCGAGCACGATGCCGCTGGGATCGAGGAAGTTGCCGCCGGCGAGCAGGATCGACCCCGCCGCGACCGTTTCCGCCTGACCGAGGGTCAGCGCGCCGGTATTGATAATGCGCAGGGTCTGATTGGCGCTGGTAATGCCGATCGCGGTCGCGATGCTCTCGGTATTGCCGATCTGCAAAGTGGTGGCCGTCAGCCCAGAAATTGCCAGGGTGACATGGTTGGCGATCGAGCCGATCAGACTGAGGGTGCCGCCGGTCGCGGTGACGACGTTGCCGGCGACAGTGCCGCCGGTCAGGAGCGGCGTGAGGATAGTGCCGGACCCGACGATCGTGCCGGCGGTTGTATTGTCGCCCAGCACGATGCCGCCGGTATCGATCAGCACACCGCCATCCATGACGATGGTGCCGGCGATCACGGTTTGCACGGTGTCGATCGTCACGCGCGCATGGGCGCCGATTTCCAGGATCTGGTTGGCGCTATCGACGATCGCGGCGGTGCTACCGTTGTTGAAGCCATAGGTTGCCTCGACCGTGCCGTCGAGTTTCAGCACCGACGGCGCGGTGCTGCCGATATTTATCGCCACGTTGCCGCCGATCGAACCCGCGACCTCCAGCGTGCCACCGTTGGCGAATACGAAGCCGCCGGCGGCGGTGCCGACGCCGCTGTCGATCGAGGTGGATAGCAGCCCGAATCCGGTGATGTTGCCGATATTGACCGACCCGGCAGCGCCGATGGTCAGGCCGTGGGTATCGATCAACGTGCCGCCGGCGAGTTGGATGGCGGCGGAGCCGGATATTGTCTGCGCCTGGTCGATCGTCAGCGTGCCGGTGGCGCCGATTTCCAGCGTCTGGAGGAAGGATGTCAGCGAAATCGCCTGCTGCGCTTCGTCGATCCCGTCCAGTCGCAACGTTGCCAGGGAACCGCTGCTGGCGACGGTGCCGACCGCGAGCACCACGCCGGCCGCGACGTTGCCGCTCACCGCGAGGGTCGCGTTGGCGACCCCGGCGATGCCGGTCGCCACAATGGTGCCGGTGCCGGCCACCGCGCCCGCGACGACCCCGCTGCCGATCAGGGTGCCGAGCAGCGTGAGCCCGCCGATACCGGCCGACAGGGTGTTGGTGGGCGATATCATGGCGAAGGTGTCGCCGGCGCCGATCGCGATGGTACCGGCGGACAGATTGCCAATGACCGACTGGGTCACGGTGGAGGCGAAGGACGCCAGACCGACGGCGGAAACCGTGCCGTTGCCCATGGTGAACTGCGCCGCGCCGGAGATCGACAGCGACCCGACCGCGATGGTCGCGCCGTTGCCCCCGGTTTGGAACACCCCGCCGCTGACATTAGCGGCCCCGGCGATGTTTAGCACATCGCCCGCCTGCCAGTTCAACGTGCCGCCGGTTTCGGCGAAGGACGCTGCGGCGACCGTGACGCCGGCCCTGGCGCCAAGGAAGGATCCGGCACCGATGACGATGGCATTTTGGACCGTCAGGCTATCGTTCGTCCCAGGTTTGAACAGCGCCCCGGTGGCATTCAGCGTCAGGCTGGCGATCGTCGCGGTCGGTTGATTGTAGGTAATGACGTAAGGGGATCCGCTCCGATCGAGGACCACATCGTCGGTTGCCA
>JANXMB010000148.1 GCA_025354865.1 Acetobacteraceae bacterium
GTGCGGTCGGTGGAGGCGGTTGGGTCGGAACCGTGAATCGCACGCTCAAATCTAGCGTGCGGTCGGTGGAGGCGGTTGGGTCGGAACCGTGAATCGCACGCTCGAATCTAGCGTGCGGTCGGTGGAGGCGGTGGAGCCGGAACCGTGAATCGCACGCTCGAATCTAGCGTGGAGGCGGTTGGGCCGGCGCGGACGCAGGCTAGAACAGCAGGCCCTTCCGCAGCAGCCCGTGCACGCCTTTTTCGCCGTTTACCGTCTGCGTCACGTGGAAATCGACCGCGAGGGAGCAGAACTGATAGGCCTGCTCCCGCGACAAGTTTGATCGCTCGGCGATGAACGCAATCATCTGCCGCAGCGCCTGCTTCATCGCCTGATCCAGGTCTTCGTGCATACCCATGCTAATATAATGGGTCGGGGTTTCCGCACGCGGGTAGGTTGCTAGCGGCGCGCCGGAGGCCTTGTGCAGCACGAAGGTGAAGGTGCCGGTCAGGCAGATCTCCAGCGCGTTGATGCAGACCTCCCCATCGCCTTGCACGCCGTGCCCGTCGCCAGCCGAAAACAGCGCGCCTTCCGCCCACACGGGCAGGAAAAGCGTGGAACCCTGGGTCAGTTCCTTGTTGTCGAGGTTGCCGCCATGCTCGCGCGGCTGAATGGTAGAGATGGTGCCGTAGCCCGGTGGCGGCGCGACGCCCATGACGCCGAAAAATGGCGCGAGCTTCAATTCCGTGCCCCATGGCAGCGTGCACACGCCGCGGGCGCGATCCACCGGAATATGGGACAGGAATTTTTCGGGGAAATCTTCGGGCAACGTGCCGGCCAGCGGACGAAAGCCGCAGTAGCCCCAATCGGCACCGACCTCGATCTTATCGATCCGCACCTCCAGCAGATCGCCGGGCATGGCACCGGCGATCGCCACCGGCCCGGTCAGGATGTGCCCTGGCGCTCGCGGCGGATTGGCAGCGTGGAGGGCGGCCAAAGCGGGCGGGACGGTCAGCCCCGACCCGGGTGGTGGCATAACCTCCGGCCCGCCGGACAAGCATTCCAGCACCACCGTGTCCCCGGAGTTGACCAGAACGACCGGCTTATACGCGGCATCGAACGTGCCCCACCGAATGGTCGACGCGATTGCGGGAATGCGGTGCATGGCCATCGGCTGGACTCCGGCGGAACAGTCGGTTCAGCGGGTTGTGGTGGATTCGCGCGTGGTCGCCGAGGCCTGCGCCCCTGGAAGGGTGCCAGCCGGCTTGTCCGCCGCAGCTTCCATCGACGCATCGTCGGGTTCGGCCATGTTCTTCTTGAAGGATTTGATGCCCTTCGCGAAGTCGCCCATCAGGCTGCTGACCTTGCCGCCGCCGAACAGCAGCAGAACGACCAGCAGCACCACCATCCAGTGCCAGATGCTGAAACTACCCATGAAACCTCCATCCCAGTATGGACGTATGCAGAAACGCCCATCCGTAAGACCTCTCTATAGGCGCACAGGCGCGGGCTGCCAACGGATTGTACGGACGCCGAGCGCCCGGTGCGCATCGCCTGCGGCACGTCGCGTTTTGTCGTGCGGATTTCGTTGCGATTGACCGTGAGAAAGCGTAGCCTTTTCAAGGCCGGTAAACCAGGACGATCAGAACGGTGTCCAGGATACCGCCGGAGGGAGGGCGTGACGGCCTAAAAGCCGACCGCCCGCGTTCAACAGGGCGTCTGGCCGACGGCTCGGAACGCTCGCAGGCAGAAAGGCGACGTCGATGCCCCAGGGCATTGTTAAATGGTTCAATCCGACCAAAGGCTTCAGAGTCATCGCGCCGGACACCGGGGGCAAAGACGTTTTCGTCCATATTAGCGCCGTCCAGAAAGCCGGACTGCGGACGCTGAACGAAAACCAGAAACTCGGCTTCGATGTCGAACAGCAGCAGAACGGACGCGCAGCAGCGGTCAACCTCGTGCCCTCCTGATTGGGTATACCGGAATTGGGTGTTGCGGGCGGCGCAAGGCACGTCCCACCGACCGGCGGGGCGTGAATATCGCTTGCCCTTGCATCGATCGGCTCACTCCACTAGGCAGGGGGCGGCAAAATGAAATTCGTGAATGAATCATACACTGGATGACAGGCGCGATAGACGCGCGGGCCCCGGTTTAACGCCGCTTTCGTCGCTTGATACTGCTTCCATCCAAGAGGCATATCGGCGCTGGGCCGGCGTTTACGACTCGCTGTTCGGGGCAGTTTCGGCGGCTGCGCGCCGTCGTGCGATCGCCGCAGTCAACCGCCTGCCCGGCCGCGACGTGCTCGAAGTCGGGGTCGGGACCGGCTTGGCGTTGCCGCATTACAACACCGACAAGCGGATCACCGGAATCGATCTGTCGGTCGATATGCTGCGTCAAGCCCGCAGCCGCGTGGCCCGCCTGGGACTCCATTCGGTGCAGGCACTGCACGAGATGGACGCCGAAGCGACCGATTTCCCCGACGATAGTTTCGATACTGCGGTCGCGATGTTCGTCGCATCGGTCGTGCCCAACCCAAGGCGGCTGCTCGCGGAAATGCGTCGAGTCGTTAAACCCGGCGGCAACATATTGTTTGTAAACCATTTTGCCGCCCCAAAGGGGCCGCGATGGTGGATCGAACGCGGCATGGCGCCGGCATCCCGAGCACTGGGCTGGCATCCGGATTTTGCGCTAGAGGCGCTGTTTTCTCCCGAAGACCTAGGGCAGGCGACCATCGACGCCGCGCCGCCGCTCGGCATTTTTACCCTCGCCCGGTTGGCGAATTAAGCCGATCTTCGTCGTGCGGACCGGGTCTGCGCTGGAAAAATACCTTTATCGCGACAGCAGTCCCGCTGGCATCTTGATCTCCGGCCGTCTGTCCGGTACGCGGTGGGGCACGAGCTTGTCTCGCGGCGCAATGCTGCTTGGACAACCAATACGGAACGGGTGGGTAGGCTGATGAAGCTTCTTCGACGGTTTTATGCCGCGCTGACGATAACAATCCTGGCGCCGCTGGCGATGCCGGGTGCGCACGGTGCTTTCGCGCAAGCGCCGAAGCCATGGGAAGTCGGCATGCAGCCGGCGGCGAATCTGATCAAACAGAAAATTATCGACCTGCACGATCTGGTTTTCTGGATCATCGCGCTGACCACGGTCTTCGTCGCGGCGCTGTTGGTGGTCGTGATGGTGCGTTTCAACGCGAAGGCGAACCCGGTCCCAAGCAGGACCAGCCATCATACGGGGCTGGAAATCGCGTGGACGGTGATCCCCGTGCTGCTGCTCGTGGTGATGTCGATCCCGTCTTTCCGCCTGATTTATTACCAGGATCGCACCCCGAACCCCGACCTGACCATCAAGGTCGTGGCGCACCAGTGGTATTGGGAATATGCCTACCCCGACCAAGGCGATTTCTCGATCGAAAGCCGCTACGTGCGCGACGAAGATCTGAAACCCGGCCAACTCCGCCTGCTCGACGTCGACAATCAGATGGTCGTGCCGGTCGGCAAGAACATCCGCATCCTGACCAGCAGCCCGGAAGTGATCCATAGCTTCTTCGTCCCGTCGCTGGGTGTGCAGCGCTACGCGATCCCGGGCCGCACGATCGAGACGTGGTTCTCGGTGGATCGCCCTGGCGTTTACTACGGCCAGTGCAACCAGATCTGCGGCGCGGATCACAGCAAGATGCCCATCGCGGTGCACGCGGTGTCGGAACAGGAATTCAAGACCTGGACCGAGCAGCAGAAGAAATCGGCCGATGCGGGCGCACCCGCCGGGGCGCCGCCCCGGTTGCTGGCGGCGACCGACACGACGGCGAATCAGGTTCAGCGCTAACCGCTGGTTGGCGCGCGAAGGAGACAGACCATGGCCGATACGACCCACGATCATGCGCACGGGCACGATGCCCACGGCCACGATCATCACGACCACAAGCCCGGTTTCGTGGCTCGCTGGTTCTTCAGCACCAACCATAAGGATATCGGCACCCTCTATCTGATCTTCGCCGTCGTCGGCGGCGTGGTCGGCGGGATCCTGTCCGAGATCATGCGTGCGCAGCTCCAGTTCCCCAACAACCACATCGTCACCGATGGGCAACAGTGGAACACGATCATCACCACCCACGGGCTGCTGATGATCTTCTTCTCTGTCATGCCCGCGCTGATTGGCGGCTTCGGCAACTGGTTCATTCCGCTGATGATCGGCGCGCCCGATATGGCGTTCCCCCGCTTGAACAACATCAGCTTCTGGCTGCTGCCGCCGGCCTTCGTGCTGATCTGCATCGGCTTGTTCATGGGCGAATCGGGCTCCGGCTGGACGCTTTATCCGCCGTTGTCGAATGCCACCTACGAACACGGCATGGGCATGGATTGCACCCTGTTCGCCCTCCATCTTGCTGGCGCCAGTTCGCTGCTCGGCGCGATGAACTTCATCACGACGATCTTCAACATGCGCGCACCCGGCATGACCATGCATAAGCTGCCGCTGTTCGTCTGGGCGTCGCTGGTTACGGCTTGGCTGCTGGTGTTAGCCGTGCCGGTGCTCGCGGGCGCCATCACGATGCTGATCTGCGACCGCAACTTCGGCACCGCGTTCTTCGATCCGCAGGGCGGCGGCGATCCGGTGCTGTTCCAGCATCTGTTCTGGTTCTTCGGCCACCCCGAAGTGTACATCATGATCCTGCCGGGCTTCGGCGTGATCAGCCACGTGATCTCGACCTTCAGCAAAAAACCGGTGTTCGGTTACCTGGGCATGGTCTACGCGATGGTCGGCATCGGCGTGGTCGGTTTCGTCGTCTGGGCGCACCACATGTATCTGTCGGGCATGGACGTCGACACCCGCGCCTACTTCATGGGTGCGACCATGGTGATCGCGGTGCCGACCGGGGTGAAAATCTTCTCCTGGATCGCCACCATGTGGGGCGGCTCCATCGAGTTCAAAACCCCGATGCTCTGGGCGATCGGCTTCCTGTTCGTGTTCACCATCGGCGGCGTGACCGGGGTGGTCTGCGCCAACGCCGGCATCGATGAGGTGATCCACAACACCTACTACGTCATTGCCCACTTCCACTACGTGCTGTCGCTGGGCGCGGTGTTCTCGATCTTCTGCGGGTTCTACTACTGGATTGGCAAGATGTCCGGCCGGCAGTATCCGGAATTCTGGGGCCGTGTGCATTTCTGGCTGTTCTTCATCGGCGTGAACCTGACGTTCTTCCCGCAGCATTTCCTCGGGCTGGCCGGCATGCCGCGCCGTTACCCCGACTACCCCGATGCTTTTGCCGGCTGGAACTATGTCTCGTCGGTCGGGTCCTACATCTCCGGCGTGTCGATGCTGGTCTTCATGTATGTCTGCTTCAAAACCTTCACCTCGAAGGTTCCGGTCGCCGACAACTACTGGGGCGAAGGCGCGACCACGCTGGAATGGACCCAATCGTCCCCGCCCGCGTTCCACACCTACACGGAACTTCCCAGGATTCTCTGAGCTTTGAGCGACCTGACCGCACCATCGGCCGGCAACGACAGGGGGGAGCAATCCTCCCTGTCTGCTCATGAGGCCGGCACAGAAGACGACGTTCGCGACTGGATCGCGCTGCTGAAACCCCGCGTCATGAGCTTGGTGGTCTTCACCGGCATGATCGGCGTCGTCGTCGCACCGGGACACCTGCACCCGATCCTGGCATTCACCGCTGTGCTGTGCATCGCCGTTGCCGCAGGGGCCTGCGGGGCCATCAACATGTGGTACGATCGCGACATCGACGCGGTCATGCGACGGACCCAAAGCCGCCCCATCCCATCCGGCCGAATCGCCGCCGGCGGTGCCCTCGGCTTCGGCATCGTGCTGGCCGTGGGGTCGGTGATCGTCATGGAGGTCGCGGTAAACCTCGTGGCTGCCATCGTGCTGGCGATCTCCATCGGGTTCTATGTTTTCATCTACACCATGTGGCTGAAGCGTCGCACCCCGCAGAACATCGTGATCGGCGGCGCCGCCGGGGCATTCCCGCCGGTCATCGGCTGGGCCGCCGTGACCGGATCGGTGGACCTTATCCCCCTCATCCTGTTCGCCATCGTGTTCATCTGGACACCGCCGCATTTCTGGTCCCTCGCGCTCTGGGCGAACGAGGATTACCGACGCGCCGGCGTGCCCATGCTGCCGGTCGTGGCAGGGGCCAAGGAAACCCGCAAGCAGATCGTGCTTTATTCGCTGCTGTTGGTGCCGCTGTCGCTGGTACCGTGGTTCCTGCACTTTTCCGGCGCGCTCTACGGCGGCACGGCCATCGTCCTGGGCATCGGCTTTCTGGTTTGCGTGGCGCGGGTCTACCGCGATAAACAGGACGAAGGCGGCAACAGCCTGACGAACGACGCACCGGCACGCGCCGCGTTCAAATTCTCCATCCTGTATCTGTTCATCCTCTTTGCTGCTTTGGCCGTCGACCGGCTGATCGGTTGAATCCCATGGCTGACTTCCCCCGCCCCCTCGTCGGCACCGAAGCCGACACGTTCCGCCGTCGCCGGCGCGGGCGCAATCTGGCGATCGTCCTGGTGCTCGCCGGGCTCTCGGTCCTGTTCTATGCCATCACCATCGTGAAGTTGGTGCAGCACTGACATGCGAACCCGCACGAGCAATCGCGTCGTCGGGTTCGCCCTCGCCTCGGTCATCGTCGGCATGGTCGGCCTGTCGTTCGCCGCCATCCCGCTTTACCGAGCGTTCTGTGCCGCAACCGGTTATGGCGGCACACCGAAGATCGGGATCGCGGCGGCGCCCGGCGGCAACGGCAAAACCATCCGAGTCCGCTTCAACGCCGACACCAACCCCGGCCTTCCCTGGCAATTCGCCCCCGACGTCACCGAAATGACGGTGCCGCTCGGCGAGGACCATTTGGCGGCCTACCACGCCCACAACAAGGCAAACCGAGCGGTGACGGGCGTGGCGCTCTATAATGTCACACCCGAAAAGGCCGCCAAATATTTCCACAAGACCGCGTGCTTCTGTTTCAACGAACAGACGCTGGAACCCGGCGAAGACATGAGCTTCCCGCTCAGCTTCTGGATCGACCCGGAAATCGCCAACGACCCGAACACCGCCGATGTGCACGACATCGTGCTGTCCTACACTTTTTACAAAGCGCTGGACGACGCGGCGAAGTCCGGAGCGCTGGCGAAGGCCGGTCCGCATGTCGGTTCCGGTCCGAAGACGAATTGAACTGCGCCCGCCCCTTGAACTTGGGCGGAAATTGGCGATTATGGGCCAGCCGTGCCGGGGCGGTTTCCCCGGCGGAATTGTAATGGATTCGGCATGAGCAGCGACGCACACGATGCCCCGGCCCCGGCAGGTCACGGACTGAAACAACCCTACCATCTGGTGGACCCCAGCCCGTGGCCGATCATTGGCGCACTCGGTGGCTTCCTGACCGTGTTCGGTATCGTCCTGGCCGCGCACTACAACAACTACATGGTGCTCGTGGCCGGCGCCTTGATCGTGATCGCAACCATGGCCGGCTGGTGGCGCGACGTCGTCAAGGAAAGCCGCACTCCCGGCCTGCACAGCAAGGTTGTGCAACTCGGTTTGCGTTACGGCATGCTGCTTTTCATCTCCAGCGAGGTGATGTTCTTCGTCGGCTTCTTCTGGGCCTACTTCAACTTCCTGCTGTTCCCGGAAACCCAGGGCAACGGGCAGACCGTCTGGCCGCCGGCCAACGTCTTCACCTTCGATCCGTTCCATCTGCCGCTGTTGAACACGATGATCCTGCTGCTCTCGGGCACCACGGTGACCTGGGCGCATCATGCGCTGCTGGAAGGCAACCGCCGCGACTTGCTGCGCGGGCTGGGCCTGACGGTGATCCTGGGCGTGCTGTTCACCTGCTGTCAGGCGCTGGAATACTCCCACGCGCCGTTCAAGTTCTCCGGCGGTGGCGTCTATTCCTCGGTGTTCTTCCTCGCAACCGGCTTCCACGGCTTCCACGTCATCGTCGGCACCACCTTCCTGGCCGTCTGCTGGTTCCGTGCCAAGGCGAACCACTTCACGCCGGAGCGCCACTTCGGGTTCGAAGCCGCCGCCTGGTATTGGCACTTCGTCGACGTCGTGTGGCTGTTCCTGTTCGCCTGCATCTACTGGTATGGCGCAGGTCAGATCGCCGCCGAGTAAGACCGCGTGACCGACACCCCGGTCCATTCGGTGCAAACGATACTGAGTTGCCGCTGCCCGCGATGCGGGCGCGGCAAACTCTTTAATGGGGTGCTGTCCGTCCCCGAACGTTGCCCGGTCTGCGAACTCGATCTCCGCCAAAGCGACACCGGCGACGCGGGCGCCGTGCCCGTGATCGTCCTGCTCGGCGCAATCGTCGGCGGCCTTGCCATATGGACGGAATTTCGCTTCGAACCGCCGTGGTGGGTGCATGCGGCGATATGGCCGATCGTCACCATCCCCGCCGCCATCGGCCTCATGCGGATCGCAAAATCCGCCATGATCGCCATGCAGTTCCGCCACCGATCCACCGAGATGGGATTGTGACACAAGCATACCGCCGCCTGCTTTGGCCGGCGGCGACGACCGTCGCGATGCTGGTCGTGCTTCTGGCACTCGGTTTCTGGCAGGTGCAGCGCCTGCACTGGAAGCAGGACGTCATCGCCCGAATCGCCCGCGCCGAAGCCGCGCCGCCAACCCCGTTAGCGGCCGATCCCGAACCCTACAGCAAGGTCGTGGTCCAGGGGCGCCTGCGGGAGGATCTGGCCGCTCAATACGGGGCCGAGGTGCGAGAAACCCCGATCGGCCCGAAGATGGGCGCTCATGCCATCGTGCCCTTGGAACGCGACAATGCGCCGGCGTTGCTGGTCGATCTCGGTTGGGTGCCGCTGACGCCGAATGCGGCGCTCGAACGCTTTGCCAGTCCCGTCAGCCTGACCGGATTCGTCCATCCGCCCGAGGATCGCGGCTGGTTCAGCGCCACCGACAACATGGCGGAGCGGCGGTTCTACACCCTCGATCCAACGACCATCGCCGCCGCATTGCGGCTGGAGAACGCCGAACCCTATGTGCTGGTGGTTATCGGCCCGAAACCGGCGTCCTTGTGGCCGGAGCCGGCACATCGGCTGCCGCGGCCGTTGAACAATCATCTGTCCTACGCGATCACATGGTTCGGCCTCGCGGTCGCGCTGGTGGTGGTGTTCGTCGTCTATGCCCGCAAAGGCTTTGAGCATGCCTAACGCTGCCTACGATCGTCTGACCGACCGTTTCGCCCGCATCGCGACAATCGGTGAGTGTGCTTCGATGCTCGGCTGGGACGCTGCGGCCATGATGCCGTCCGGCGGGGCCAAAGCGCGCGGCGACCAACTGGCTGTCCTGGCCGGCCTGTCGCATGCCCAACTCACCGACGCCGCCACCGGCGACGATCTGATTGCGGCCGAGACGACGCGCGGCGGCGCCGATCCCTGGCAGACCGCAAATCTGGCCCTCATGCGGCAGGCCTACACACGAGCCACCGCGCTGCCCGGCGATCTGGTCGAAGCGCAGGCTCGGGCCAACGCGGCGTGCGAGAAAGTGTGGCGGGACGCACGGCAAGCGTCGGATTTCAAGCAGGTCGCGCCGTTCCTGACCGAGGTCCTGCGCCTGACCCGGGAGGCAGCCACTGCCCTGGCCCCGGCACTCGGCCTTGCCCCGTACGACGCGCTGATGGACGGCAATCAACGCGGGGTGCGCAGCGCCGATGTCGCGCCGATCTTCGCGGCCTACGAGGCTTTTTTGGCCACCGCCCTTCCGCAAGCCGAGGCACTACAGGCCCGCCGCCCCGCCCCGATGCGCCCGCAAGGCCCCTTCCCCATCGCCCGGCAGGAAGACCTATGCCGTCGCCTGTCCGAACGGCTCGGGTTGGATTTCGACCATGCGCGGTTGGACCGCTCGGCGCACCCGTTCTCGGGCGGCACGCAGACCGATGTGCGCATCACCACGCGCTACATCGAGCAGGATTTCACCCAGGCCGTGCTGGCCGTGGTACACGAAACCGGCCACGCATTGTATGAACGCGGCCTGCCGCCCGCTTACGCTCGACAACCGGTCGGCGAGCCTGCCGGCATGGGCGTGCACGAAAGCCAATCGCTGATCGTGGAAATGCAGGCCTACCGATCGGATGCGTTTCTGTCGTGGCTGGGGCCGGAACTCGCGGCGACCTTCGGCGGCGCCCCCGAACCCTACGCGCCGGACAATCTTGGGCGGCTGTGGCGGCGGGTGGAACGCAGCTTCATCCGTGTCGATGCCGACGAGATGACATACCCCGCGCATGTGATCCTGCGCTTCCGGCTGGAACAGGCGTTGATCGCCGGAGACCTCGTTGTTGCCGATCTGCCCGGCGCGTGGAACGACGGGTTGCAAGCGCTGCTGGGAATCGTGCCGCCCGACGATGCAAGGGGCTGTTTGCAGGACATCCATTGGTACGATGGCGCATTCGGGTATTTCCCCAGCTACACCCTGGGCGCGATGGCCGCCGCGCAATTGATGAACGCGGCACGCCGAGCGGTGCCGACCCTCGACGATGGCTTGGCGAGAGGCGATCTGTCCCCGCTGCTCGGCTGGCTCCGGACCAACGTGCACGCCCAGGGCAGCCGGCTGGGTTTCAACGACCTGCTGCGAGCCGCGACGGGAAAGCCGCTCGACCCCGCAGATTTTCAGGCCCATTTGACCGCCCGGTATTTGGTGTGACCGCTCGCCCGCGCGCTGGATCGGGGTGGGAACGCGATTGCATTTGGATCGCCCGTTGAGCGGACGGACCGGGCGTCGTGCTTCTTGCGGTGTGTTTGCTGGCGCGTGTAGCAAGGCTCCGGTCGGTGCCGTAGATCGACGGTACGGTGGCGATTTTAGTGCTTTGCACGGCCCGGATATCCGAAACCGTGATTCCGGACTCCCACCGGATCGTCCCGGCTTGTAAAAGGAACGCCGAAGACCGGAGGCGAGGGTCGCAGCTGACACGCGACCGTATCATCGTCGGCCCGGACTCGACACAACCCGCGACTGGCCGGCCCTCGCCGCGCCCCTTCGAATTCGGATGTTCCCTGGAATGAATGCCGCGCACTCCCCACACCTCGCCCGCTCGGCTTTGGCGGTTTCCGGCTTTTTCGCGCTGCTGACGGCCGTGTCGTGGGTCACCCTGGATCGGATCAAATATCTGTATCTGGCGGCGGGTCGCGCCAACCTTGCCGACATTTTGCTCAAAGATCCGACGGCGATGGACATCGGCCTTGTGCTGCTGACCGCACTGGCCGGCGCCGGCATTCTCGTCGTCGGGTTCCGCGATCGGGCGCTGATTCGGCTATGTGCGGGCGAACAGCCGTTCTGGCTCTACGTCGTCACGGCCGCTGTGCTGCTGTGGATGGGCCACGCCGTCCTGTCGCCCGGCTTGTTGGTAACCGGCGACGCCGGCACCCATGTCGCGCGCGTCAGCCATCTGGCGGCGGCGCTGCGCGGCGGCGATTCGCTCTATTGGGACAACTATTTTTTCGGCGGCTCGACCCTGTTGCAGTTTACCGGTCCGGTTTTCCATTGGCTGGCCGCTGCAACGGCATTGGCGATCGGGGATGCAACAACGGCGATCAAGGTCGTCGCGTCCGTGGCCCGCGGGCTGGCAGCCTTCTTCGCCTATCGGCTGGTGCGCAAACTTGGCGCCGAGCGTCCGGCGGCGTGCCTGACGGCGCTGTTCTATGGCGGCGCTTTTCAAATGACCTACATGGAGGTCATTCGATCCTCCGTCCCCCAGTTGATCAATTTCGCCGCCATGCCAGCCGTGCTCTATGCCATCGAGTGTCTCTGGGCTCGCCCGGCCCTGCTGGGGGCACCGGCAGCGGGTTTGGCGCTGGCGGCGATCTGTCTAATCGGCAGCCACCAACCGACCGCGATGATCTTCGCCGGCTACGCCATGCTGTATATTGCGGCCCGCATCGCGCTGGATCGCAAACGCCTGAACGTGCTGCCGGGGTTGGTCGGCGCGGGGGTGGCAGCGGGCCTAGGAAGCTGCTTCTTCCTCGTGCCCTTCGCGTTGGAGCGCGGGATGACGGCGGACAATTTCTCCACCGGCTCGCTGCTCGGTTTGGCACTGCCCGCAGTTTCCACCCTGCGCGACATCGTGGTGTGGGGCAGCGCCGGGACGGGCGCCGAATATGCCACCTATCTCGGACTGCCGATGTTGCTGTGCGCGACTTTGGGTGGGTTGCTGACGGTGGTGCGGCTGGAGTCGGCGCGGCTGCGGCAGGCATGGGCGCTGCTGTTCGGCCTCGCGCTGCTCAGTCTGTTCGTGCGCGGCGCCTATGTGCGGCACACCACCTTCACCTTCCTGTTCCTGTGTCTGGCCGCTGGACTAGGGGCCGAGGCAGTGTTCCGGATCGCACCGCAGCGGCGGATGCTGCCATTGCTGCTGTTCGCCGCGACCGTGCTGGACGCAGCACCGCTGGCGGTGCAGCCCTGGACCCGCAGCGATATGCAGGGGATCGTCGCCGCCGGGGACGATCTGGCCCGACGCGCGGCGGATAGCCGGGTGTTGGAGGTTTGGTACCTGACCGGAAACCCCGATGTGTCGGTTGGCCCCGATAGCTCCCCTTTGGCATACGCGCGCCTGCAAATGCTGTCGGGGCCGCATAAGCAGGACGCCACGCCCGCACATAATGCCAACGCCACCGTTCTGAAGGTCGCACAGGCGGATCTACATGCAACCGGCACGCTGTCCGACGCGACCCGCACCCTGTTGGCCAGCGCCAATATCGGATGGGTCGTCGGGACCGGTCCGACTACGCCCGGCCTGCCGGCAAGTTTCGGCGGCACGACCCCCGACCCGACCCTCGGCCCCTATTGGCGCATTGCTGAGGCGACGCCCTTCCTTGTATCGGGCCGGCTGGAGCAGGCCGACCGCCCGCCGTCCTTCGATGCGTCGCCTTTCTGGAACACGGACTTCGACGCGGCCATCCCCGAAACAGCGGAAGCGTTGGACGCCGTGCGGCGGTTCGCAACGCGCATGGCTGCCGATCCGGGGCACCACCGAGCGGAGGTGCTGCTGGTGCCGAGGGTCCCGGCTGGCGAGGAGTGGCAACCGAAGGCCGAAGCCCCGCGCCAGGTGCGACAACTGGCATACAAGGTCGAGCCGGGCCGCGTCGCATTGTCGCTGGAAACGGATCGGCCTGGCTTCGTCCGGCTGGTCCACCCGATGGCCGCCACGGTGTCGGTCACCCGCGATGGCGTTCGTGTGGCAGCGATCGCCGACGTCGGATCGGCGATCGTGCTGCCCATCCATGCTGGAACAAACACGATTGTGGTCACGGCGGCGCCGTCCTGGCTCCGTACCCTCTCCTTTTGGCTGTCTGCCGCCACGGTCGTGTTGCTCGCAGTGCGGCTCACCTTCATGCGCGCCGGCAACCCGCGTACGTAACCCCCCACGGACGCAGCGCCGGTATCGCAGCGCGGACCGAACCTTGGAGCGGTTTTTCCTGGTTCGCCCCCAGGCCGCGTTGGTATAGAATCGGCGGCGGTTGGCCGCAGTGGTATGAAGGGACGACACCACCATGCTCGATATCGCGGGAATTCTGTTCAGTGCGATCATGATACTGATCGTGATCGTGCGGGCCGCGCAGTTGGACAGCCGCAACCCGTGGTTCGAAACGCCGCCCGACGCCAATGCGCCGATGACCGGACTCGAACGGGCGCGGGCCAACGCTGCCCGCCACATACCGGCATGGCGCAAGCAAAACCAATGACACCGCACCCAGCCACCCCGCGCCCCGCTCGGTAATCCGCCATGCTACGAAGCATGCTGCTGCTGCTCGTTTTCGTCTCCTTCCTGGGACTGGGGGCTTCGGCACCGTTCATCCTGGCGCTGGGTTATGTCTGGGTCGATACGTTCCGGCCGCAAGACGTGGCCTATATCATCCTGAACCAACTACCGGTCGCGTTCATCATGGGCGCTGGGGCCATCGGCGCTTATCTTGTGTTCGATCGGCGCGATCCGCCCCGCATGACCCTGGCGGGCATGGCCCCGGCGCTGCTGGCCGTCTGGACAACGATCACCATGGCATGGGCCGTGGCCGGCGATTTCGCCTGGACCAAGTGGGATTGGGCCTTCAAGGCGCTGCTTTTTGCGACGTTCCTGCCATACGTGATCCGATCCCGCGTCCAGATCGAGGCGATGGCCCAGGTCTATCTATTCGCCCTCGCCGCGAACATCGTCCCGTTCGGGGTCAAAACCCTGATCAGCGGCGGTGGTTATGGGCAGAACCTGGGGCTGGCCGGCGGCAATGCCGGTCTGGCGGAAGGAGGTCAGCTTTCGACGTTCTGCCTAATGGCCGTTCCGATCGCCTTTTACCTGTCCAAACACGGACAGTTGATTCCCAGAAATCTCGCGACGAATATCGCCTACAAGATCATCATCGTCCTCTCGGTCGTGACCGCACTCGGCACATTCGAGCGTAGCGCGCTGCTTGGTTCTGCCGTCCTTGGTATCTACATGTTCATGCGGGCACGGCAAAAAGTCCTGTTCGGCACCGTGCTCGCCATCGCCACGGCGATTCTGATCTACACCTCGTCGTCCGCGTTCATGAACCGGATGAACACCATTGGCACCTACCAGGCGGATAGCTCCGCCATGGTCCGTATCATGGTGTGGAAATGGACGCTCGAATTCGTCGCCACACATCCGCTGGGCGGTGGGTTGAATTGTTACATTATCAACGTGATCGAAGTCCCCGGCGACGGCGTAAACCCCCCGTTTGTCGACCATTCCCGCGCCTTCCACAGCAGCTACTTCGAGGTATTGGGCGAACTCGGCATCCCCGGTTTTGCGCTATTCATCGCAGCCATTGCCAGTACCCTCCTGGCGCTGCGCCGCCTCGCCAAGCGATGTCGGAATATCCCGCATCTCGCGTGGTGCGTCGATATGTCCGACGCCTTGCAAAGCGGAATCATGGTCTTCGCCACCTCGGGCGCCTTCGTGGGATTGGCGTTTCAGCCGATTTTCTGGTACTTTATCGCAATGTCTGTCAGCTTGCGGGAATATGTCCGCCGGGTCGAGAATATGACCACGACGACGGCGGCCCCCGGTTGGCGCGGCCGAGCAGTCAAGGCCACGTCGGGTGGCGCATTGGCTGCGGTCGCGGGGTGGCGGCAACGGTGACCTGGGTCGGGTCGCCCCGACCCGGCCTTCACCCGATCAGCCCAGGTGTTTGGCGAAGAATTCGATCGTGCGTTGCTGCGCCAGATCGTAGTCGGGCTTGCTGTAGCTGCCGCGCTCGTCGCAGCCGAAGCCGTGCTGCGCGCCGATGTAAACATGCGACTCGGACTTCGGTTGCACCGCCCGAATGGCATCCACATCGGTCATCGGGATCGAGGCATCTTTCTCCCCGAAATGCATCTGCACCGGGCAGTTCATGCTCTCGTTTTTGGTGCCCGCGATGCCGCCTCCGTACCAGCAAGATGCTGCGGCAAAGCTTTTGCTGCGGGTGGAGCCCCACCACGACACCGTGCCGCCGAAGCAATAGCCGACGATACCCAGCTGCTTCCCCGCCAGATGGGCGGCAGCGGCTTCGACATCGGCCATGACCTGAGCGTCCGACAGTTTCATGCGGTAGCCGCGGCCGGCATCGACGTCGGCTTGGGTGTAGCCCAGTTCCACGCCCCGTTCGGTGCGATCGAACAGCGCTGGCGCGACGACGGCATAGCCCAAGGCGGCGAACCGATCCGCCATGTCGCGGATATGATGGTTGACGCCGAAAATCTCCTGAATCACGACAATGCCCTTGGTGGCGTCGGCGGGTCCGGCGACATAGGCCGCGAATGTGTGGCCGTCGGCGGCCGTCAGGTCGATCGTTTTGCCCATGGTATCCTCCTAGAGCGCGATGACCGCAGGTGGAATCACCGGAGGTCTGAATCGCGCGAACAAACAATAGGTTAGATCGCGATACGGGAGCGAGAGCGAACGGATCGCGATCTAAAGATGGATTGCGGTAACGCGGCGCATAGGCCCTGCGCGGCGGCGATCCGTCAATCGCCGGGTTGTGAAAACGGCGCAAAGGACGCCGCCAGGATTTCGTAGATCGGGCGCTTGAAATCCACCGCCAGCGCGGGCAACTCCGCCAAATCGGCCCAGCGCCAGGCGTCGAACTCCGGGTGGGGATCGAGGTCCAGGCGGATGTCCGCGTCGGTCCCGGTGAAGCGTAGGGCGAACCAGCGCTGCCGCTGCCCGCGCCACCGTCCATGCAAGGCCTTGCCGATCAACGCGGCCGGCAGATCGTATGTCAGCCAGTCCGGGTGCTCGCCCAGGATTTCCGCCCGATCGGTGCCGATTTCTTCCGCCAGCTCGCGCAACACCGCCGCGCGCGGGTCTTCGTCCGCGTCGATACCGCCTTGCGGCAATTGCCAGCCGCCGGCCGCGCCCTCGGCATTGGGGAAATTGGCACGCCGTGCGACGAACACGCGCCCGTCGCGGTTGAACAGGGCCGCCCCGACATTCGGGCGATAGGGGCGTTCGGTCATTTCGGCGCTTCCTGTTCCGTCTTTGGCGGCAGCATCGTGGCGGATGCCGGTGCCAGCGCCAGCCCCCGATTGGCGAGACCGGTCGTCCAGGCCGCAATCCGCTCGACGGTCACCGGGCGCGGGGCGACGGCCAATCCCAAAGCGGTGCCGCGATCCCGCGCCAATACCTCCAGCGCGGCAAGCCGAGCATCGATATCGACGGCGGTGGCGGGTTCGTCGATGACGAGATCGATGCCTCGGCTCCAGACATACGGGACCGGCGCGGTTTGACCGGGTGCCGCGACATACAACAGACCGCGACGGTCGAGTTCCGCCAGCATCGGCCCGATCTGATCCGGCATGTCCGCCAGACGTTCCCCCCGCAGGGCGCCCAGAATGGACGTCGCGCCGACATAGCCTTTGAATTTGCTCAGCGCGGCCAGCAGACGCGGGCGGTTCTGCTCCGGCGACAGCGTGGTTGCCAACGCGTTCGCACCGGCATCGCTCAGCGGGAATCGCAGCGGCTCCATCGGGATCGACAGCAAATACTCGTGGCCCAGCAACCGCGCGGAGGCCAACAGCGGTTCGGGATCGACGGAATAGGGGGACACCGCGAACGAAACCTGCGCCGGCAGATCGGCGATCGCCCGTTTGCTGTCGGCAAAACTCAGACCCATGCCGGCTAAAATCAGGCCGACGCGAGGGCGTTTGGTCGTGGGATCGAACCCGGCGGCGTACTCCTGCATGGGCTTGCGTCCATCGCGAGCGACGCGCGGCAGCGAGTCGGGCGGCAATCCGGGGGCGGATTCAAGCAGCGCTGGATCGGGATCGGCGACCGGTCCCGGAAGATCCCGGCCGGGACGATCCGATACCGCTCGACCAGAGTGCTCGGGGGTAAGAACCGCTCCCTGGTGTGTGGCTTCCGGCTGCGGCGGGGCATCCTGCTTCGCCACGGGTTTCGCGGGGGCCGCAGGGTGGATGGGCGGCGGTCCGAGCAGGGCCAAGGTGGCGAGGATGCTTGCAACGCAGACCGCGATTAGCCCCCAGAACCGCCCCAGGCCGCGCCAACCGCCGAAAAATCCTGCGACTGTCGGCATGGCGGGTACGGTCCGGGATCAGCGCGCGGACGCGCTTTTTTGCGCGATCATCGCCTTGGCCAGCACCAGACCTTGCTGCAACTGGAAGTCGGTTTCCGCCGGCTTCATCGGATCGTATTTCGGGAAGCCCTCGGGCGGCTTTTTGGGGATCTCGGACACGATGGGCGGCAGGTCGGTGCGGGGTTCGACCTTATCCGGCGCGGTGCCGCCTTTGTTGGCGATGATACGGTTCAGATCGGCCTCGCGGTCGCCGCCGAAGCTGGCCACTTCTTCCCGGGTTTCCGAAACCGAGACTTCCGGCTCGATCCCAAGGCCTTGGATGGATCGGCCGGACGGCGTGTAATACCGCGCCGTGGTCAGCCGCATCGCGCCGTTGCCGGGCAGCGGGATGACCGTCTGCACCGATCCCTTGCCGAAGCTGCGGGTGCCCAGAAGGATCGCGCGGCGGTGATCCTGCAACGCGCCGGCGACAATTTCCGACGCGGACGCCGACCCACCGTTGATCAGCACGACCAGCGGTAGGCCGTTCAGCAGATCGTTGCCTTTGGCATTCCAGCGGTTGCTTTCCTCGGGGTGCCGGGCGCGGGTGGAAACGATTTCCCCTTTGTCGATGAAGTCGGCCGACACATTGACCGCCTGATCCAGCAACCCACCGGGATTGTTCCGCAGATCGAGGATCAGCGCCTTCAACTTCCCATCCGACTTCGCGCGCAGCGATCGGATCGCATCGCGCAGGCCGGGATCGGCTTGTTCGGTGAACTGCGACAGACGAATGTAGCCAATATTATCGGCCTCCATCCGCGATTTGATCACCTGGATGTGGATGGTTTCCCGGATCAGCACCACTTCCAGCGGCCGGTCGAGGCCCTGGCGCTTGATCGTCAGGGTAATCTTGGCATTGGGCGGGCCGCGCATCTTTTCGACGGCGTCGTTCAGCGACAAGCCCTGCACCGTCTTGCCGTCCAGTGCGGTGATGATATCGCCCGATTTGATCCCGGCCCGGAATGCAGGGGTATCGTCGATCGGGGACACGACCTTGATGAAGCCGTTGTCCTGGGTGACTTCGATCCCCAGCCCGCCGAACTCGCCCTTGGTCTGAATTTGCATGTCCTTGTACGCTTTCGCGTTCATGTAGGAGCTATGCGCATCCAGCCCGGTCAGCATGCCGTTGATGCCGTTTTCGATCAGTTCGCGATCGTCGGGCGCCTGCACGTAATCGGCCCTCACCCGTTCGACGACATCGCCGAACTCTTTGAGAAGCTGGTACATCTGGGCACTGCCGGCCTTCTGCGCGAAGGCGCCGCCAAGCAGACCGGTCGCTGGGGCGACAGTAATACCGGCCACGAATGCCGTGCCGAGCATCAAAGCGGTGCGCAGGCGCCGCTGCCGGAAATCCATATTTGTATCCCTCTAGCCGCCGCCACGGGGGAGGCTTCCACAAACTGCCCTACGGGCCGATGTTCCACAAACTGCCCTACGGGCCGATGAACATTACACTATGAACGCCGCGCCCGCGCCAGCGTCCAGTATTCTTTTGGTAAGATTCGCCCGCCCTACCCTTTGGACCGCAGCCACGCGGCCGGATCGACCGGCTGCCCGTCGCGCCGCAACTCCATATACAGCGCCGGATGCCGGCCGCTACCGCCCGGTTCCCAATGCGGCATGACCCCCAAAGGCTCCCCCGCTTGCACCGATTGTCCCACCCGGGCGTCCAATCGTTCGAGGCCGGACAAAACCGCGTGATAACCGCCGCCGCAATCGACGATCAGCAATTGGCCATAGGTGCGGAATTTGTCGGCGAACGCCACCCGACCGCTACAGGGGGCGACAACCCGAGCATTCGGCGGCGCTTGGTACGATAGGCCGGTGGCCGGTCCGGCCTCGGTCGGGTCGCCGTAGCTACGGATCACCCGTCCGGCCACCGGGGCTGCCAATTGGCCCTTGCCGGCGCCGCCGCTGCTCAGGCTCGCGGGGGGATGGGCCAGGGCGGCTTCCCGGGCATGAGCGGCCTCGGCGTCGGCGGCGCGCTTTTGCTTTTCGGCGCGGATTGCGTCCTCGTGCGCGCGGGCTTCCTCCGCCTTCCGTTCCGCCTCCAACGCCGCCAGCGCTGCCCGCAGCGTCTCTGCTCGGGATGCCTCTGCGGCGCCGCGTTTGGCAGCGGCATCGCCAGCGGACTCGGCTTGTTGGCGCTTTTCCCTAGCCCCCTCGATCAGGCGATCGAGACCTGCCGCCCGTTCGGCCTGGGCCGCGAGGGCCGATGCCAGATGCGGCGCTTCGCTGGCGAGCGCGGCGCTGGCGGCATCGATGTCCGCCCGATCCCGCCGCAGGGCCGCAGCCTCGATTTCCACCCGACGCGACAGGCCCTGCAACACCACGAGGGCGCGCAGCCGATCTTCCGGGGTGGCCGGCACCGCCAGCAACGTCTCCGCCGGATAGAGCGACAGACGCTCGATCAACGGCAGCAAGGGCTGCATCGCTTCCGCGCGTTTGGCCAGGCGCGCCTCGGCATCGCGGCGACGGGCGGCGAGGGTTTCCATTCGAGCCGCCGCGTCGGCGGTCGCGACCTCGGTTATGCGGAGGGTTTCCGCCGCTTCGATGCGCGCGCGGGCGAAACGCTGTTCCTCGGCGGTGGCGGCAGCAGCCCGCGCGGCAGCATCCTTTTGCGCCGTCAACTCCACCGCTCGGGCACGCTCCACCGCGCGCAGATCCTGGGGCGTCGCCGTCGGTTTCGCCGCCGGTTCGGCCCGCACGGCAGGCATCGGCGACAGGGCCGCAAGGACGGCCGGCAGCAGCAGAACGCGCAGGCTACGCGGCGGGGCGGGCCGCATCGGTGGCAAACAGCGGGGTTCCGGTCATCTCGGCCGGTTGCGCCAGCCCCATCAGCGACAGCAGCGTCGGGGCGACATCGGCCAGGATCCCGTCCCGCAACATCGTCGCGTCGCTGCCCATCAGCAGGACCGGCACCAGATTGGTGGTGTGGGATGTATGCGGCCCCTGGCTGACGGGGTCGTACATGGTTTCGCAATTGCCGTGATCGGCGGTAACCAGCAGCGCGCCGCCTTTGGCTTGCACGGCGGCGGCAATCCGGCCCAGGCCGATATCGACCGCTTCCACCGCCGCAATCGCCGCGTCCAGCTTGCCGGTGTGACCGACCATGTCGGGATTGGCATAGTTCAACACGATCAGATCGTATTGTTCGCCGCCGATCGCCGCGACCGCCTTGTCGGTCAGTTTTCCGGCCGACATAGCCGGTTGCAGATCGTAGGTTTTCACCTTGGGCGAAGGCTCCAGATAGCGGTCTTCGCCCGGATACTCCTTCTCCCACCCGCCATTGAGAAAGAATGTCACGTGGGCGAATTTCTCGGTTTCTGCCATGCGAAGCTGGGTGCGTCCGGCATCGGACACCACCTGCCCCAATACGTTCGGCAGCGGCACGGGGCTGAGGATGCTGCCCATCAGCGGCGCCAGCGCATCGGAATACCGCGTCATCCCGACCGCCGCCGCGAACCGGATCGGCTGCGGACGGGCGAACCCATCGAATGCCGGGTCGAGCAACGCGGTCATAATCTCCCGCACCCGATCTGCGCGGAAATTGAAACACAGAATGCCGTCGCCGTCCCGCATGCCGGCATAATCGCCAATTGCCGACGCGGGTAGATTTTCGTCGGTCTGACCTGCCTCGTAGCCGGCGCGTACCGCCGCCAGCGCATCGGGGTAGCGTTTGCCATCGGCCCCGACCAGGACCGCGTAAGCCTGGGCGACGCGATCCCAGTTCTTATCTCGGTCCATCGCCCAGAATCGGCCGGTTACGGTGGCAATCGGGACATCGGCCGGCAGATCGCGCAACAACCCCGTGAGATCGTCGAGCGACGATTTCGGCGGGGTATCGCGCCCATCGGTGAACGCATGCACCACCGTCGGAATCCCCTCGGCTCGGAGCACCTTGGCGAGGTCGGCGGCGTTGTCCTGGTGCGCATGCACCCCACCAGGGGACGCCAAACCCATCAGATGGCAAGTGCCACCGGTTTTGCGCAGTTGGCTCACGAGGTTGCCGAAGGCGGCGATTTTGGCGATCGAGCCGTCCGACACGGCATCCTTAACCCGTTTGAAATCCTGTTCGACCACCCGCCCGGCGCCGATGTTCTGATGCCCGGCCTCCGAATTGCCCATCTGGCCGACGGGCAGGCCGGCATAGGGGCCGAAGGTTTTCAGGAAGGCGTGCGGGCAATGCGCCCAGAGCCGGTCGAAGTTCGGTTTGCGGGCATGGGTGACGGCATTGTCCGGCGTGTTCTCCCGCCAGCCGAACCCGTCCAGGATGACCAGCATCACCGGCCGGGTCGTCTGTACTGCCATCGTCGCCCTCTCGTCAGCGGGAAATCCCGAGCGCTGCGTAGCGCTCGGGGTCGTCGCTTACAAGATCACTTGGTGGCGATCGCTTCCAGCCCGGCCTTCGCGGTCACCGCATCCTGGCTGGACAAGCCGCCGCTGGCGCCGATTGCGCCGATCAGTTTGCCACCGACGACGATCGGGAATCCGCCCTCGGACGGCGCGCCGTTGGTCAGCGCCATCAAGCCGAGGACCGAGGGGCGGCCGCCACTATTCACCGCATCTTCGAACACTTTGCTGGGGCGGCGATATTGCGCCGCAGTCCGCGCCTTGCCTTGGGAGATGGCGATCGACGCGTATTGCGTGCCGTCCATCGTGGCGTGCGCCACCAGATTGCCGGCGGGATCGACGACGCTGATCGACATTTTCCAGTTGTGTTTCTTCGCTTCGGCTGCAGCGGCGGCGATCGCCTTGTGGGCGACGTCCATGGAAATGGGGGCGCCGTAGGGGATGTCGAACGGCATGACCTCGGGGACTGCGGGCGCGGCGGGGGCCGCAGGGACAGGTGCGGCGGCAGGGGCGGCGGCGGGCGCCTGCGCCTGGGCAGCGGAACCGGCGAGAATGGTCGCGGCGATCGCCGCGAGAATGAGACGATGAGTCGGCATAATGTGATCGCTCCCTGTATGTTCGGTTTTGTTTCGACGCCCGCCGTCGGTATGGGTTCGACGCCTCGGCGGGCGCATCATTCCGTAAGCCGGGCAACAAAATCCGACAAGGGCACAGCGGGCTTCTACGCGGGTTTTGGCGACACACGGCCGGCGAGCGCGGCGCGGCAGATTTCGTCGCCCGGAAGCGGGGCAGCGTCGGGGCCACGCAACGAACAAGGCATCGCCGGGGCGCCTAAAACACGGGCGCACCAGATGCAGGTGGAACGGCAATCGTCGTTCGGCACGGCGGAACTCCCCATGTAATTGATAAAAGGTATATGATAGATTGATCCCAAAGGAAAGTGGGAACGCACGGCGGGCCGAACGCCGACCCAAAACGACCACGGATTGCCGCCGCGACGGGGCGGCGGTAGCTTGCGCCACCGCACCGGAGGGAGATCCCGTCATGCTCAAGCTTGGCTACAAGGCGTCAGCCGAACAATTCGCACCGAAACCGCTGCTGGATTTTTCCGTGCTGGCCGAGCAGTGCGGATTCGATAGCGTGTTTATCAGCGATCACTTCCAGCCTTGGAAGCACACGGACGGGCATGCCCCCTCGGCTTTGGCCTGGATGGGCGCGCTGGGCGCCAGCACGTCCCGCATCGTGATGGGCACGTCGGTCCTGACCCCGACCTTCCGCTACCACCCGTCGATCGTGGCGCAGGTGTTCGGCACTCTGGGCTCGATGTTTCCCGACCGGGTGATCCTGGGCGTCGGCACCGGCGAAGGCCTGAACGAGGTGCCGGCGATGGGCATCGTCTGGCCGGAAACCAAGGAACGCTTCGCCCGCATGCGGGAAGCCCTGACCCTGATCCGCAAACTGTGGTCCGAAGACCGGGTCAGCTTCGAAGGCGAGTTCTACCGCACCGAGAATGCAACCATCTACGACAAGCCGAAGACCCCGGTCCCCATCTACGTCGCCGGCGCCGGTCCGGCGGTGGCCAAATACGCCGGACGGATGGCCGAAGGCTTTATCTGCACGTCCGGCAAGGCGTGGAAACTGTACAACGAGACGTTGCTGCCCAACGTGCAGGAAGGTCTGGGCCTGTCCAGCAAGCCGAAGCCGAACTACGACCGCATGATCGAGATGAAGGTGTCGTTCGATACCGACAAGGATCGCGCGTTGCAGGACACTCGGCACTGGGCGGCTCTGGCGTTGACCCCGGAAGAAAAAATGTCGGTGGAAGACCCGGTTGAGATGGAACGCCTCGCCGATGCGCTGCCGGTGGAACGCGCCGCGAGCCGGTGGATCGTGTCGAACGATCCCGACGAGCACATCGAGCGGATCAAGCCCTACATCGAGATGGGCTTCCGCCATCTGGTGTTCCACGCGCCCGGCCCGGATCAGGCCCGCTTCCTCAAGCTCTACGGGGAACAGGTCCTGCCGAAGCTCCGTGCTCGGTTCGATTGACCGCATCCGTGCTTCTCTCGCGCGTTCTGGCGGGCGACGGCCTGCCATTTGCGACCGGTCCGATGGCACCCCGGCGCGGCTGGGTCGGCTCGCGCCATCGGCGCGGCTGGGTCGACTCGTGCCATCGGCGCGGCCGCCCGGTCTGATCGGATGGCCGCCCGCCTCGAACTTTTCGCGATCCCGGACTTCCCCATGGTGCAGGAGGGCGATCCCCTCCCGACCTTGATCGCCGATGGGTTGCGCCGCGCCGATCTGACACTGCAAGACGGCGATGTCGTCGTGTTGGCGCAGAAAATCGTGTCCAAATCCGAAGGGCGCAGCGTCGATCTGGCCACCGTCGAACCGACCGAAGCGGCGATCGCTCTGGCCGAGGAAGTGGGCAAAGACCCCCGCATCGTCCAGGTCGTGCTGTCGGAATCGGTCAAGGTCGTGCGCAGCCGGCCCAACCTGATGATCATGCAGCACCGGCTGGGTTTCGTGATGGCCAATGCCGGCGTGGACCAATCCAACGTCGCCCCAACCGATGACGTGCAACGTGCGCTGCTGCTGCCGCTGGACCCCGACGGATCCGCCGAAACCATCCGATCAGCGTTGGCGGAGCGATTGGGGGTGAAACTGGGGGTGGTGATCAGCGACAGTTTCGGCCGCCCCTGGCGCCGCGGCACGGCCGGGGTCGCGATCGGGTGCGCCGGGTTGCCGTCCTTCATCGACCTGCGCGGCCACCCCGATCTGTTCGGCCGCATCCTGGAAGTCAGCATTGTCGGTTTCGTCGATGAAATCGCCGCCGCCGCATCGCTGCTGCAAGGCCAGGCGGCCGAGGGCCAGCCGGTCGTCGTCGTTCGCGGTCTAACCTGGACCGCACCCGAGGCGCCGGTCAAAGAGCTGGTTCGCCCCCCCGAGGAGGATCTGTTCCAGTGATTATAGCCCTGTCCGGCGGGGTGGGCGGCGCGAAGCTTGCCCTCGGTCTGTCCCGCATTCTGCCGCCGGAAGAACTGATGGTGGTCGTCAATACCGGCGACGATTTCGAACATCTGGGGCTGTCCATCTCCCCCGACATCGACACCGTGACATACACCCTGTCGGGGTTGGCGAATCGGGAACTCGGCTGGGGTCGGCACGACGAGACTTGGTCGTTCATGGAGACCATGGAAAGCCTGGGCGGGGAGACATGGTTTCGCCTCGGTGATCGCGATGTGGCGCTGCACGTGGTGCGCACCCGCCGCCTGCGCGCCGGGGAAACGCTGTCGGCGGTCACCGCCGATCTGTGCAAACGCCTGGGCATCGGCCCGCGGGTGATACCGATGACCGACGACCGGGTGCGCACAAGGCTGCTGACCGACGCCGGTTGGCTCGATTTCCAAGACTATTTCGTCAACCGCAAATGCGAGCCGGTGGTGCGCGAACTGGCCTTCGAAGGCGCGGCGGAGGCGACACCGCATCCCGCATTCATGGCGGCTTTGGCCGATCCGGCGCTGCAAGCCGTGGTCATCTGCCCATCCAACCCATTCATCAGCGTCGAACCGATCCTGGCCATTCCCGGCGTGCGCGACGCACTCGCCAACTGCAAAGCCCCGATCATCGCCGTGTCCCCCATCATTGCCGGCCGAGCGGTCAAGGGGCCGACCGCGAAGATGATGACCGAACTCGGGATCGATCCGTCCGCCGGTTCGGTCGCGCACCGCTATGCCGACTTGCTCGACGGCTACGTCATCGACCATGCCGACATGGCCGAAGTGGTGTCGATCGACGCCCGCGTCACCCTGGCACAGACCATGATGACCACGATCGAGGACCGGGAGGCCCTTGCCCGCACCGTGCTGGAGGCCGCCGCCGTGCTGCGGCGTCGCAAGTGACTCCTGTTTACGCCTGCGTGCCGGTGAAGGCGTTTACCGGCGCGAAATCCCGCCTGTCGGCATTCCTGTCCCCCGCCCAACGCGAAACCCTGGCTGCGACGATGCTGGAAGACGTGCTGGCGGCCCTCGCCGGCGCGACCAGGCTGGCGGGCATTCTGGTGAACACCGTGGACAGCCGAGCAGCGACGCTCGCGACGCGCTACGGCGCTCGGGTTGTCACCGAAGGGGCGCTCGACGGACATACCGGCGCAGTCATGGGCATGGCGCGGATCCTAGCGCGGGAAGATGCGGGCGCGTTGCTGACCATGCCGGGGGATATCCCGCGCGTGACTTCGGCCGAGGTCGATGCGGTTGTCTCCTCCTGTCTGGAAGCCCCGTCCTTCACCATCGTGCCGGCGCACGACGAACTCGGCTCGAACGCGGTCCTGTGCAATCCGGCCTTCGCGGTGCCGTTGCGTTTCGGCGACAATAGTTACTTCCCGCATCTGAGAGCCGCCCGCCGCTGCGGTATCGAGCCCACCATCGTGCGCGTGCCGGGGATCGGGCTGGACATCGACCACCCCGTGGATTTGCGGGCGTTCCTAAGGGCGCCGCGCAAGCCGACCCGGACCCTGACGCTGCTGGAAACGTTCGGGCTTTAGACCATGATCGTTTGAGGTTGCACGCGATCTCGGCGTTGGATCATGGTCTAAGCCTTTGTTTGAGAGGGTGATTCACGCCCGAGGTTGAAGTCAACCTCAGGCGATCACGCTCTAGATCGCGACGACCGGGCCTACTCCCCGACCAACACCTTGCGCGGCGGTGTCTGCACCACCGGCGCCAGTTCCGCGGCGCTGAAGGATACGACCTGCCGTTCGTTCGACACGCCGCCATACGCCGTGGAACGCTGCACCGGTTGGCGGCCGATGCCGTGGATCAGGCCCTCCATCGCCTCGGGCGGGAATTCCTGGCCGTGTTGCGTTCCGGCGGCGCGGCTGATGCTCTCGTTCATCAGCGTGCCACCCATATCGTTGGCGCCGGCGTTCAGGCACAAGGCCGCGCCCTCCGGCCCCATTTTCACCCAGGATGTCTGGATGTTGGGGATCAACGGATGCAGCGCAAGCCGAGCAACCGCGTGCATCAACACGGCTTCTCGGGTGGTGGGGCCTTTGCGGGCCATGCCGCGCAAGTACATCGGCGCTTCCATATGCACGAACGGCAGCGGAACGAATTCGGTAAAACCGCCGGTTTCGGCTTGCAGATCGCGCAACACCAGCAAATGCCGCGCCCAATTCAGCGGGGATTCAACATGCCCATACATAATCGTCGAGGTCGTCCGCAGCCCCAGCCCATGCGCCGCTCGGGCCACATCCACCCATTGTTGCGTATTGATTTTGTCCGGGCAGATGATCGCGCGAATTTCGTCGTCCAGGATTTCCGCTGCCGTGCCGGGCAACGTGCCCAATCCCGCGTCTTTCAACCGCGCGAGGAATTCCGTCAGGGTCAGGCCTAGCGTGGCCGCACCCTGGGTCACTTCCAACGGCGAGAAAGCGTGAATATGCATGTCCGGCACGGCGGCTTTGATCGCCTTGCAAATGCCGATATACGTTTCGCCAGTGTAATCGGGATGGATGCCGCCTTGCAGGCAGACCTCGGTCGCACCGCGCTCCCACGCTTCTTCGGAGCGGCGCACAATCTCCGCCCAATCGAGGTCGTACGGCGTGCCGCGCAGGTTCTCGTGCGTTTTGCCTTTGGAGAACGCGCAGAATTTGCAGCGGTAGTAACAAATGTTGGTATAGTTGATGTTGCGGTTGACAACGTAGCGCACCACGTCGCCGCTGACCGCCTGCCGGAGTTCGTCGGCAGCCGTGATGACCCGCTCGTAATCCGCGTCGCGGGCGGCGAACAGGCGGACGATTTCGGCCTCGTTCAGGCGTTGGCCTTGCATGGCCTTGGCGATGGCGCCTTCGACCGCCGGATCGACCGAAGCCAGCCGCACCTGCCGCAGCTTCGGCGCGAAGGTCAGGCCGGGCGCCCAGTCGTCGTCGCGCGCCCAGCCCTCGGAGTCGGCGTGCTGCATGATGCGGGTGGCAATTTTCGGATGCGCCCACCGCGCGGTATCGGCCGCGTAGGACGGGTAGACGGGCAGCCGAGCGATCAGGATTTTGTCCATTTCGGCGGTGCGGTCGGCCAAGGCCTCCAGTTCCGGCCAGGGGGCTTCCGGATTCACATGATCGGGGGTGACCGGCGACACGCCGCCCCAATCGTCGATGCCGGCGCCGATCAATTTCTGGTACACGCCGGGGGAGAGATTGGGCGGCGCCTGCACATGCACGTCCGCCGGCAGGATCGTGCGCGCGGCAGCGATGGTCCACAGCAGGTCGTCCAGCCCCGGCTCATCCGCGCCCGCCAGCTTGGTATCCTCTTTTGCCCTGAAGTTCTGGACGATGACTTCCTGGATATGCCCGTGCGCGGCGTGCAGATCGCGGATGGCGAACAGGGCGTCCAGCCGCTCGTCCACCGTTTCCCCGATGCCGATCAGGATGCCGGTGGTGAAAGGCACCGCCAGCTCGCCGGCCAGCCGCAAGGTTTCCAGCCGCACCGCCGGCTTCTTGTCCGGCGATCCGAAATGCACCCCACCGGGCTCGCACAACCGGTCGGAGGTCGATTCCAACATCACGCCCTGGCTGGCCGAGACCTCCCGCAGGGAGGCGATTTCCTCCCGCGTCATCACGCCGGGATTGACGTGCGGCAACAGGGTCGTTTCCTTCAAAACAAGCGCACACATCGCGCGCAGATATTGAATGGTGGTTTCGTGTCCCAGCGCGGCCAGCGCGTCCCGCGCCGCGCGATGGCGCAATTCCGGTTTATCGCCCAGGGTGAACAGCGCTTCGGTGCAGCCGGCCGCCTGCCCGGCGCGGGCGATGGCCAGCACTTCGTCGCCCGACAGATAGGCAGCGTGACCGGGGCGCGGATGTTCGGCGAAGGTGCAATAATGGCACACATCGCGGCACAGTTTCGTGAGCGGGATGAACACTTTCCGCGAATAGGAGATTGCCCGGCCATAGGCCGCATCGCGCCGCGCCGCAGCGGCGGCCATCAGCGTGGGCAGAGGAGTAGCGTGCAACCACGCCCGCAAATCGGAATCGTTCATGATGCCTTCCGTATCACGTCTTCGGCGAACCGCTCGGTCAATTCCATCGTCTGCTCGATCGTCGGGCGTTGCAGATAGAAAATCAGATTGCGTACGCCGATCACTTTTAGCGCAGCGACGTCTTCCAGCATATCGTCCCCGCTGCCGCTGAACATCTGCCGTTTGCCGTCGGCGCCGATGCGCGCCTTCCAGCTTGGCGGCATGAACCAGACATAGGCGACATCGATGCTGCTGGGATCGCGCCCGGCTTTCTCGACCGCCCGATGCATGCGCCCGATGCCCGCCCCCAGCAATTCAGGCGTGTTCAGCAGCACCTGCGCATTGTTCGAGACCGGGTACCAGCCATCGCCGAGTTCGGCCACGCGCCGCAGCGAGCGCGGGCTTTCGCCGCCTACCCAAATCGGCGGATGCGGTTTGGACACCGGCTTCGGCTCGAACACGACATTGGAGAAGGACGCGTATTTGCCGGCCATCTCCGGCCGATCCTGCGTCCACAGCGTCTTCCATGCCTTGATATACTCGTCGGTGACCGCGCCGCGTTCGGCAAAGGGCGGGGTGCCGAGGGCGGCGAATTCCTCCGGCATCCAACCGGCACCGACACCGGCAATGATTCGACCGTCCGACAGCACATCGGCGGTGGCGAACAGCTTCGCGGTCAGGACGGGCTGGCGATGCGGCACCACGATGACCGATGTCAGCAGCTTGATCCGCTGCGTGCAGCCGGCGAGGAACGCCAGCACCGCCAGCGTGTCCATGCATTCGCCGGTCGGCGCGCCCGGCCAGACCCCATCGGCGGTATAGGGGTAGCGCACCCCGGTCGTCACGGGGGCGATCACATGGTCGGCAACCCCGAGAATGTCGTAGCCTAAAGCCTCCGCCCTTGTGCCAAGCGTCATGATGTTGGCGCGCGTCGTCATGCAGCCCCGTGGGCCGATATGGATGCCGAACTTCACCCGCTTGTCCTCCTCGGTTGCCATTGGCGGTCGCATCGTGTGCTATCGGGGCCTACAGCGCAAACGCACACGGAAGGATTTCATCATGCAGATCGGTTGCAGCGCACCCAGCAGCGGACCCCTCATCGGCCCCGACAGCCTGACACGCATCGCCACCGAGGCCGAGATGCTCGGTTTTGATTACGTAACAGTCAGCGATCACGATGATCCCGACATCGATCGCTTCCAGGTATCCTTACTCGGATTCCGGCGAATTCCCCTCCGGCGCCGCAGCGGATCGGTTGGAGCAGTTGACGGCGGCCACCTTCATCGCCGCCGTGACGTCGAAGTTGCGGATCGTGACCTCGGTCATGGTCGTGCCGCACCGCCCGGCCGTGTTGACGGCGAAAATCCTGGCGACTTTGGATGTCCTGTCCAAAGGCCGCATCACCCTGGGCATCGGCGCAGGCTGGTGCGAGGAAGAATTCATCGCCATTGGCGCCCCGCCCTTCGCCGAGCGTGGCGCGGTGACGGACGAATGGATGATGGTCTGCAAGGAACTGTGGACCTCCGACGCGCCCAAATTCGAGGGCAAGTACGTCCAGTTCAAGGATGTCTTGTTCCCGCCCAAGCCGGTGCAGCAACCCATCCCCATCTGGGTCGGTGGCGAGAGCGGCCCGGCCCTGCGCCGCACCGCGAAATACGGCGACGCCTGGTACCCGATCGGTACCAACCCGCAATTCCCGATGGACACGCTGACCCGCTTCAAGGCCGGTGCCGCGAAGCTCGCGGGCCTGACCGAGAAAGCCGGCCGCGACCCGAAGGCGGTGGGTCTCGCCTATCGCGTGTCGTCCAACCCCGAGGCGCAACCAAAGGGCAGCGTGGACGGGGAGCGCAAGCTTTTCACCGGCAGCGCCGCCGATTTCGCGGGCGATATCAAGGCTTTGGAGGATGTCGGCGTGACCAGCTTCGATTTCGGCCTGTTCGGACCGAGCCTGGATGCGACCGTGGACAATATGCGTCGGTTCCGGGACGACGTGATCGGGAAGCTGCGCTAACCGACCTCCGGCGGATTGGATGGGTGCAAGATCGGATCGCCGGCGGGTACTCCCAAGGGGTCTCGTCGGCGAAACTTGTTGCCTATCGGCCTTCATCCGCGATAGAAACGAAACAGTCGGGATCTGCTCTCCGGACGGGCCATCGCGATAGGCGATATCTTGCTGTATCGTTCCAACACACAGGAGTGAAAGATGGCCGGTTTCGCGGGCTTCGATTGTTTCGCTTACCCTGGTGCGGCGCAAATGGCGTGGCTGAAGGCGAACACCAATTTCGTCTGGTGCGGCTATTATCTGGCCCCGGCACCCAGCCACGGCGATAAAAGCTGGATGGGACAGCGCGCCGGGCTGGCGGCTGCGGGCTGGGGCATCGCCCCGGTTTATGTCGGGCAGCAACTCGCCGGACCCGGCAGCCACGCGGTGAACGGGCCGCAGGGCACTACCGACGGCAACGCCGCCGCCGCGCTGATGGCCGCCGATGGATTTCCGCCCGGCAGTTGCGTCTATCTGGACCTGGAGGACGGGCCGCCTTTCGTCGCGCCCCGCACCGATTACACCGGCGCCTGGGTCGCCGCAGTCCGGTCCGCAGGCTTCCTTCCCGGTATTTACTGCTCGCACGGGTTTGCGGCCCAGGTGCAGGCGGCATATCCCGACGCTCGTGTCTGGGCTTACAAGGTCGCCACCACCCAACAGCATACAGTCCCCGGCACCGCCTTCCCCGACGGCGATCCGTCCGGTTCGGGGTTTCCAGGCGCCTTCGCATGGCAACTGGCGCAGAATTGCGTCCTCGCTCTGCCGGGTGCACCGATCCCCGCGCCGGTCGTCGATCTGGATAGCGCGGCGAACCCCGATCCCAGCGCGCCCAACGCCTGAAAACCGGGGCGTCGAAACCCAAGCGGTCCCGGCGCTTGACGGCGGCGGGCGCTTGATGCCCCCTCCTGCGAACGGCCGGATCGGGCCGAGCAGCTTTGGGAGATCGACGTGCAGATCGGATTCAACGCCCCAACTTCCGGCCCGTTGATCGAGCCGGATTCGTTATCGCGCATCGTCGTTGAAGGCGAGGAACTCGGTTTCGATTACGTGACCATCAGCGACCACATCATGGTGCCGCGCAATCTGGACTCCAAATATCCCTATACCGACACGGGAGAATTCCCGGCCGGCACCCAGGCCGCGTGGCTCGACCAGCTCGCCACCACCGCCTGGATCGCGGCCATGACGAAGAAACTACGTTTCGTGCTCTCGGTCATGGTCGTGCCCTATCGGCCGGCGGTGCTGACGGCGAAACTGTTGTCCACCATCGATTTTCTGTCCAAGGGCCGCTTGACCTGCGGCATCGGCGTCGGCTGGTGCAAGGAAGAATTCGAGGCCTTGTCCTCCCCGCCGTTCGATGAGCGTGGGGCCGTCACCGACGAATGGATGGCGGCGTGCATGGAACTCTGGACTGCCGAAGCGCCCAAATTCGCCGGCAAATACACTAAATTCGACGACGTGCAGTTCACCCCGAAACCGGCGCAGAAACCCATCCCCATCTGGGTCGGCGGCGAGAGCGGGCCGGCGCTGCGACGAACGGTGAAATATGCGCATGGCTGGTACCCCGTCGGCACCAATCCGCAATTTCCGATGAACACGATCGGGCGCTTCAAGAAGGGTATCGAGCGGTTTCGCGGGTTCGCCGAAAAAGCCGGCCGCGATCCGTCGGAAATCGCCCTGGCCCTGCGCGTGCTGGCCGCACCGGGACAGAAGCCGCGCGGCACGATCGACGGCGAGCCCGAGATGTTCACCGGCAGCGACGCCGACTGGGTTGCCGATATCCGGGCGCTGGAAGCCCTCGGGGTCTCGGCGGTGGATGTCCGCCTGTTCGGCCGCACCCGCGATGAGGTCGTCGATCAGACGATCGGCAACATGCGCCGCTTCAAGGACGGCGTGCTGGACCGCCTACGCTGAGCGACCTTGCTCGGCAGCTTTGGGATGCACGGCGACTCGGCCAGGTACTGCGACCGGACGATATCGACCCACCGCGCACCATGGCCGAGGCGCTGGCCGTCCAACACGCCATCGCGGCGCTGTCGGGTTATCCATCCCGAGGCTTCAAGGTCGGTTCGACCAGTCTGGAGGCGCAGCGCATCCTCGGCACCGATGAACCGGGGGCGGGCATTCTGTTGGCGCCGTATGTGTTCGACAGCCCGGCGCGCATTGCGATTGTCCCCGAGCACACGCCTGCGGTCGAGGCGGAGTTTGCACTGCGCCTCGGTCGCGATCTTCCGGCCCGCAGCGCGCCGTATACGCTGGCAGATGTCGCCGACGCGGTGGATGCGGTTGCCGGGGCTATCGAGGTGGTCGGATCGCGCTTCGTCGGCGGTCTAGCGGGGCAGGGCCGTTTGCTGACGACGGCCGATTGCAGCGCCAATATCGCGTTTGTCGTCGGCAAGTGGCATCCCGGCTTCCCGCTGGCCGATCTCCCCGATCATGGTGTCGCGATGTATGTCGGCGGGGCCGCACGCGGATCGGGGACGGGGCGGCGCGCGCTGGGCGGTCCACTGAATGTGCTGCTGTGGCTGGCGAACAAGCAATCGGCGGCCGGGCGCGGCCTGCAAGCGGGGGAGGTCGTGTCCACCGGCACCTGCACCGGCCTGGATGCGGTCGCCCCGGGCGATAGCGTGCGCGCCGATTTCGGCATTTTGGGCGCCGTCGAAATCGCGTTTGTCCGATAACCCGCGCGCGTCTGCCAATCCCGCTCGGTGGACGGAACCGCCCCCCGGCGTTACCGTCGGGCAAAATGCAGGAGCCGCCTATGCCCCATTTCCAGCCAACGCCCGACTGCGAAATGTTCTACCGGGACGACGATTTCACCGATCCCTGGACCAAGCCCGAAACAATCCTGATGTTGCACGGCAACGCCGAGAGCAGCCAGTCCTGGTACGCCTGGGCACCCAAACTGGCTCGGCATTACCGGGTTATCCGCCCGGATATGCGCGGTTTCGGCCAATCCTCCGCCATGCCGGCCGACTATCCCTGGACGATGGACAGCCTCACCGAAGATTTCTGCGCCCTGATGGACCATCTCGGTATCGAGACATTCCATCTTGTCGCCGCCAAGATCGGCGGGACCATTGCCCGAGCTTTCGCGGCACGACGCCCGGATCGGGTCAAAACCTTGAGCGTCATCGGCACCCCGCCCCCGCTGCGTGTCGGCGTGAAAGAGCGGGTGCCGCAATTGGTCGCCAACCTCCAGGCCCATGGGGTCGAAGCGTGGGCGCTGGAAAACATGGGCACCCGCCTCGGTTCCGCATTCCCGCCCGAAGGCGTTGCATGGTGGGGCCAGTTCATGGGTCGTACCGCGCTGTCCACCCAGTTGGGCTTCATGGGCACCATCGCCTGCGCGGATATCCGAGCGGACTTGCCAAAGATTGCGTGCCCGACTTTGGTTGTGACGACGGAAAAAAGCGGGCTTGGCACCCCGGCGGAAACCCGCGCATGGCAGGAGCAAATTCGGCGTTCGGAGCTGGTGATTTTGCCGGGCGATTCGTACCATGTCGCAACGTCGCACGCCGAACCGGCGGCTGAGGCGGTGCTGGCATTTATCGATCGACATCGCGGATAAATTGGATCGCAGCCGGGACCGACCGGCACTCGCCGAAGGGCGGCACTCGAATTTCGCTTTCGCTCGCCAGGAATCCGCACATGCTCGTCACCGGAACCACCGCCGTCGTCGCCATTATCGGCAACCCCATCGTGCAGGTGAAATCGCCCGGCGCGATGAACCGCTATTTCGCCGACCATGGCCTCGATGCCACCCTGATGCCGATGGAAATCGCCCCCGACGCCATCCCCGGCTTTGTCGCGATGGTGCGGCGTTGGACCAACTGCAAGGGCATTATCGTTACGGTCCCCTACAAGCAGGTCGTCGCCCCGCTGCTAGACGCGCTGACACCCCGCGCCGCCCGCTTCTCCACCGTGAACGTCTTCCGCCGCGATCCCGACGGCACCCTGACCGGGGAAATGTTCGACGGTGTGGGGTTTATCGCCGCCGCCGCCCACCATGGCGTCGATCCCGCCGGCAAACGCGCGGCGGTGGTCGGTGCCGGCGGCGTCGCCTGCGCCATCGCCAATTCCCTGTGCGAGACAGGGGTGTCGCATCTGGCGATCCAGGACCTCGATACCGCCAAACAGGACGCTTTGATCGCGAAATTGCGCGACGCTTTTCCGGCGATCGAGATCGTTGCCGGTGTGGCGACGACAGCGGGCTTGGACATCCTGGTCAACGGCACCCCCGTCGGCATGAACGGCGACCCACGGCTGCCTTTGGCCGATGCCGAACTGAGCGGCCTCGGCGCGCATTGTTTCGTCGCCGACGTTGTCACCGCCCCGACGATCACCCCATTCCTGGCTTTCGCGCAGGCGCGCGGCTGTACGATCCAGACCGGCTTGGAAATGACCGAAACCCAGTTGGTCTCGCTCGCCGTCTTCATGGGGGTCGCCGCGCCGTGAAACGTTCCGTCGTCGTCTCGACGCTCGGCATTACCCAGACCTTGTCCTGGGGATCGAGCTACTACCTGACGGCGGTATTTGCCGATCCGATCGCCACCGACCTGCATATCTCGAAAACCTGGTTCTTCGGCGTCTACTCCGCCGCGCTGCTGCTATCCGGCCTGCTGGGGCCATGGGCGGGGCGCACGATCGATCGGCGGGGCGGCCGCGATGTGCTGGCCTGCACCAACCTCGTGTTCGCCGCCGGCCTCGCGCTGCTGGGCTGCGCCAACGGCCCGATCGGCCTGATCGCGGCCTGGGCGGTCATCGGCGTCGGCATGGGCTTCGGCCTGTACGAGGCATCCTTCGCCACCGTCGCCGGCCTATATGGGCGGGAAGCGCGGAACGCCATCACCGGAATCACCTTGGTCGCCGGCTTCGCCAGCACCGTCGGCTGGCCGCTCAGCGCCTGGATGATCGACGCCTTCGGCTGGCGCGGGGCCTGCTTCGGCTGGGCCGCGCTGCACGTGACGATCGGCCTGCCGCTGAACCGATTGCTGGTGCCGCAAGCCCCACCGCCAGAGCCTCTGCCGGCCGCATCCCATGCCGCAGACGGAACAATATCCTGGACCATGATCGTGCTCGCTGGGGTATTCGCCGCCACCTGGTTCGTGTCCGCCGCCATGGCGTCCCATCTGCCCCGCCTGTTGCAGGCGATGGGGTCCACCCCGGCCGCCGCCATCGCCGCCGCAGCCCTCGTCGGCCCTGCACAAGTCGCCGCTCGGATTGCCGAGTTCACCCTGATGCGCAACGCCTCCCCCCTGCTATCCGCCCGCGTCGCGGCAGCCATGCACCCGATCGGCGCCGTCTTTCTGGCGATCCTCGGCGCACCGGCAGCGGTCGCCTTCGTGCTGCTGCACGGTGGTGGCAACGGCATCATGACCATCGCCCGAGGCACCCTGCCCCTCGCGCTGTTCGGCGCCGCCGGGTACGGCCTGCGCACCGGCATCCTGGCAATGCCGACCCGCATTCTGCAGGGCGGGGCGCCGCTGCTGTTCCAACTCGTGCTGGACGACGCCGGCCCCTACGCCGCCCTGGCGTTGTCCAGCACGCTGATCGGGGCTTCGTTTTTGCTGCTGCTGTTCGTCCGCCCGCCCCGGCAGTAACCTGTCGCCAACTTAAACGGAGGACACCATGACCCAAGCCCTGACCGGCATTCGCGTTATCGACATGACGCACAATCAGGCAGGCCCCGCCTGCGCGCAGATCCTCGGCTTCCTCGGCGCCGATGTGATCAAATTGGAGGAACCGAAAGGCGGCGACGTCGCCCGCACCAACATGCGCGACAAAGCCGACAGCGACAGCCTGTTCTTCCTGATCCTGAACGCCAACAAGAAGAGCCTGACGCTCAATCTGAAAACCGACGAAGGCAAGGCGCTGTTCAAGAAAGTCATTGCCGAGTCCGACGTGCTACTGGAGAATTTCGGTCCCGGCGCGCTGGATCGCCTCGGGCTGGGCTACGACGTGTTGAAAGAACTCAATCCGCGTCTGATCTATTCCACCATCAAAGGCTTCGGCACCTACGGCCCCTATAGCGGGTTCAAAAGCTTCGAGCCGATCGCCCAAGCCATGGGCGGCGCGATGTGCGTCACCGGCACCGCCGACGGGCCGCCGATGTTCAACTTCCCGGCCATCGGCGACAGCGGCACCGGCATGCATATGGCGATCGGCATCCTGGCCGCGCTGCAACAACGCCACACCACCGGCAAAGGCCAGCACGTCGAAGTGTCGATGCAGGATGCGGTGGTCAACCTCATCCGAGTTTCGTTGCGCGACCATCAACGCTACGGCCACCCGCCGACCCGATCCGGCAATCAGTTGGGTCGAACCGTACCCGGCACGACCTTTCGCTGCGCGCCGGGCGGACCCAACGACTACGTCTACATCTTCTGCCAACCGCAAATGTGGAAAGCCTTCGTCGGTGTGCTCGGCCAACCCGACCTGCCGACCGATCCCCGCTTCGCAACCCCCGAAGCCCGCTGGGACAACAAAGCCGCGCTGGAGGACATCGTCACCGCCTGGACCATGCAACGATCCAAGCACGATGTCATGAAATCGATGGGCGATGCCGGCGTGCCCTGCGGCGCATGCCTCGACACCGGGGAGGTCCTGGCCGATCCGCATCTGCGCGAACGCGAGATGGTGCTGGACATCGATTACCCGACACGCGGGGTCTACCAAACCGTGGGCTCGCCGATCAAATTGTCGGATTCGCCGGTCACCGTCACCCGCCCGCCGCTGCTGGGCGAACACACGGCCGCTTTGCTGGGGGAATTGTGCGGGGTTTCGCCGGACGACGCCCAGGCGCTTAAGGCGAAAGGCGTGGTTTGATGCCGGGCATGTCCGTTAATTTATCGGAACATTACGATTGGATAAGACCATGACCGTCACCGCCGAACTGTGCGAAAAAATCGTTGCGCAGACATGGGATTCGCTGACACCGGACGCCATCGCCGCCGCGCGCCGGCTGGTGCTGGACGGCATATCCATCGCCCTCGCCGGGACCGAGGAAGAGGCGATGCAAATCCTGGGCGCGCATTATCGCAATTTCGGCGCCCGCAACGACTGCACCGCGATCGGCCACGGCTTCCGCACCGCACCGACACTGGCCGCCGCGCTGAACGGGGCGGCGATGCATGTGCTGGATTTCGAGCCGATGTGGACACCGTCCAACCACGCCTTGTCCACCACTCTGCCCGCCATCCTGGCGCTGGCCGAAACCCGCGATGTGTCGGGACGCGAAGTCATTACGGCCTTGGTCAAAGGGATCGAGCTGCAAGGATGGATCCGCCACGCCGGGCATCTTTACGAAAACGGCAGCATCCGCTTCCACCCACCGGCTTTGGTCGGCCCGATGGGATCGGCCGTGGCGGCGGGCCATGTCCTCGGCCTTACCGCCCCGCAACTGGCCTATGCGCTCGGCATGGCATCGTCGCGCTGCGGCGGCATGGCGGCCAATATCGGAACCATGACGAAATCGACCCATTGCGGCAACGCCGCTTCGTCCGGGTTGGAATGCGCGATGCTCGCCGCTCACGGGTTCGATGCGAATCCAGAACCGTTCGAGGCATTCAACGGCTACGGAAAAATGATGTTCGGCGATACGTTCGAGCCGCGCGACCTACTGAATTTCGGCGCCCCCTGGCGGATCGTTTCGCCCGGCTATGCGATCAAGATGTTCCCCAGCCAGTTCGGCACCCATTTCGCCATCACCGCCGGGTTGCAACTTCGCCCGCAGATCCCCGATCCCGAGAAAATCGCCAAGGTCGTGCTGAAAACTCCGGTCATGCCGTACGTGAACCGCCCGCTTCCCGACACGGGACTGGCAGGCAAATTCAGCCTGCAATACACATTCGCCAGCGGCCTTTTGCGCGGGGAGGTCAAGATCGATACCTTCACCGACGCCGAAGTCGAAAAACCCGACATGGCCGCGCTGCTCGGCAAGATCGAAATGAATATGACCCGGGAGATACCGGCTCGTTTCGATCGCATGTGGATCGAGGCGGATGTCGAAATGACCGACGGCACCAAGCTGCACACACGTTGCAACGGGCCGAAAGGCATCTGGGGCACGCCGCCGATCTCGGCCGAGGATCATCTGGTCAAAATTCGCGACTGCCTGTCCCGCCGCCTGCCCCACGACAAGGCGGAACAACTGATCGCCCTGGCGCTCAGGATCGACGACCTGGACGCGGCGGGGGTGCGGCAGATGGTGTCCCTCGCAATGTAACGAGACAGCATCCGACCGATGCCACAACCAGACCGGCAACGGCGAGCGGGGCCAACCGTTCCCCGAAGGCGACCCAGGACAACAAGGCGGCGGTGCCGGGCACGAGGTAGAAATTGGCCGATACCCGGGCCGCCGACCCGCGCGAGAGCATGAAGGCATATAGCCCCATGCCCGCAAGGGACACGACGACCGTGTTCCAGGCCATCGATACGATTGCGGAACCGGTCCAATGGGCAACAGGCGTTTCGAACGCCCATGCCGCGAGGCAAGAGACGGCTGCACTGCCGAGGAATTGTCCGGCGGCGCCCGGCAACGGCGGAATGTTGCGGCAAAACTGCCGATAATACAGCGTGCCAGTCACCAGCCCGACCACACCGATGAACGCGAGTCCCACACCCTCCAACTGGGTTGCGCTCGCAAGGGCTGCCGGGCCGACGACGAGCGCGACGCCGCCGACGCCGAGCAGAAGGCCGAGATATTGTCGGGGTTGCAACGGTTCGTGGAGGATGGCGACCCCCAGCGCAGCTGTCAGCAGTGGCGTGAGCGACTGCACCAGCGCGATATGCGCCGCCGGAACCAACAGCATGGCGGCATGCGGCGGCATCAGCGCGACCGCGTGCAAGAGCGTCCCGGCGATTGCGCAATGAAACCATTTCCAACCCGCCAGCGGGCGCCAGGATTGCCGCCGGAGCGCCATGGCCAGGCAGAGGACCGCCGCGCAGAGCACCAGTCGGATGGCCACGAACAGCAGCGGCGACAAATCTCGCAATCCGGTTTTCGACGCGATGAACGCCGAACTCCAGAGGAGGACGAATAGGAATGGGACAAGGCGGACCGGCAATTTCGTATCCCGACAATCCGCCCAGGACGATCGGGCGTGGGCTAGCGCAATAGATGGCTACCGTCGCATAGGTTCCTTATTGGAAGAAGGGGAAGCATCTTTGCTGCACGCTTTGGAATCTTTTTGTCTCTGGATCGATATGGTCTTCGATACGATTTATATCGAACGGTATTTCGGCATCGGCGGGCGGCATCGCTTCGTTGTTGAAAACCAAATGAGAATGGGCCTCGAAAAGCGTTTCTGTGCAGATGCCGGTTGCATTGAAAGCCATCGCGTACCTCCGTTCCCACCCACCGCTTATACGTTCGTAGATTGCAACTATGCCGCCATTGCCAAGCCGCACGACGGTGGTCGGTTCCGATCCCACGATCGCGATCGCGTCCTGATAATACAACCGCCTCGGAGGCGTATCGCGCGACGGCCCACAGGCAATAATCGACAGGCAAATTGCAACCGACGCCATACAAGGTAGGCATGCCCGCCCGACGCGGGAAACCGATTGGCCATTCTGGATAGGTTGCATTTTCGTTTACCTTCCGACTCCGGGACTGCGGCACTCGGTATGATCGTTTCCAAAACCGATGCGCGTCGTGTCGAACGCCGTTTTGTCGTTGGGGCGCCTCCCCTTCCCCAATCCTCCCCCCAGCGCCAAACTCCCCCGAAATGCCGGAGACGCCACGATGACCATCGCACGCCAGATCGCCGATCGTATCCACGCCCTGCGCTTCGAGGATATTTCGCCCGAGGCCTTGGAATGGACCCGACATGCGTTCACCGACACCGTCGGCTGCGCCCTAGCCGGCACCGTCGATGCAGGGCCGCGCATTCTGATGTCCGTCCCCGGCGTGGCCGAGGCGCCGGGGCCGGCGCTGATCTATGCCAGCAACATCCGGACATCGGTCCTCGACGCCGCCTTGGTCAACGGCACTGCGTCGCATGCCCTCGACTACGACGATGTTGCGGCATCGATGGGCGGCCATCCCTCCGCCGTGCTCGTCGCGCCCGCCATTGCGCTGGGGGAAATGACGCAGGCCACCGGCCGCGATCTGGCCTTGGCCTACGTCGTCGGTTTCGAAACGGAGTGCCGCATCGGGCGCGGCGTCAATTTCCACCATTACGAGAAAGGCTGGCACCCGACCGCGACCCTGGGCATTTTCGGCACCGTCGCGGCTGCGGCCCGCTTGCTCGATCTGTCGCCGGATATCACCGCTGTCGCGCTGGGGATGGCGGCGTCGTTCGCCTCCGGGCTCAAGGCGAATTTCGGCACCATGACAAAGCCGCTGCATGTCGGCCACACCGTGCGCAGCGGGCTCTTTGCGGCGCTGATGGCACAGCGGGGCTACACCGCGAACCCCGGCGCGTTCGAACATGGGCACGGCTTCCTGGATGTATTCAACGGGGCCGGCACCTACGATGTCGATAAGATGCTAGCCGACTGGTACGCGCCGCTGGAGGCCGGGGGTTACGGCGATCCCGGCCTAAAACCCTACCCCTGCTGCGGGTCCACCCATGCCTCCATTGCGCGGATGATCGACCTCGCCACCGCGCACGACCTTACGCCCGACCGGGTTGCCCGGATCGAGGTCATGCCCCACGCCCGCCGGCTGCCGCATACCGACAATCCCGACCCGCAGACGCCCCTCGGCGCCAAGTTCTCCATCCAATATTGCATTGCCCGAGCACTGGACGAACGCGCGGTGACGCTGCGGCATTTCGAGGAGGATGCCCAATTCGACCCGGCGATTCGGTCGATCATGGCGCGGGTCGAAGCCAAGCCGCACCCCGAAATCTCCGCCGACGGGCGGTATCCCTGGGGGGCCGAGGTGATCGTGCACACCACCGACGGGCAGCGTTTGGCCTCCCGCCTGGACGACTACCCAAGTCGCGGGCCGGCGGGCGTGCCGATGACGCGGGACGAGTTGTGGACCAAGTTTTCCGATTGCGGCCAATTGGCACTGCCCGCCGCGCAGGTCGCGCCGCTGTTCGAGAAGCTGATGGCGATCGAAACAATCCCGTCCACCGCCGAGCTGACCCATTTGCTGGAGGCACCGGCCGTCCGTTCGCGGGCCGCTTGAAAAAACTTTGCCGGCGTTAACTTTTCGTTAACACATCGGGGGTAAAGCAGGAGAAATCCCCGGCGCCAGAACGGCGCGGTTTTCCTGGTGACAACCGCCATGCCGAACGAATTGACCATCCCCGCCGTGCAACCGACCAGCCCCACCGGCCCCAGGGGGCACCCGCCGACACCCCCCGTGCCCACGGCACCGGGGCCCGTCCAGCCATACACCAACCCCTCCCTCCGCCTCGATCCCGGGCTCGGTCTCGTCGTGATCGAGTTCCGCAACGACGCCGGGGCAGTCACCCGTTCGATCCCGAGCAAGCAGCAGATCGAGGCCTACCGCACGCACGAACAAACCCCGCCCGGCCCCGATGGGAAGACCCCCGCTGGGAAGACCCCCGACGCGACGGCCCCCGACGGGAAGGCCCCCGACGGGAAGGCCAACGACGCGACGGCAGGGCGAGAACAACCGCCATGACCCGGCTGCTGCTGGCCGATCGGGTCAAAACGGAGGCCGATAGCTTCCTGCGCCCGCTGCTGCCGGCGCTGCGACGCGCCTTCGATGTGCGCTTCGTCTCCCTCGGTCCGGGGGACGCATTGGCCCAGGCGATCGACTGGGCCGATATCGTGTGGTTGGAATGGTGCTGGGATCATGCGGTCTGGGCCACGACCAGCGGCGTGCTGCGGGGCAAGCCCTGCATTGTCCGCCTGCATTCCATCGAAGCGCTGCAAACCGACTATCCTGGCCGGGTGGATTGGCGCCAGGTCGCCTGCCTGACCACGGTCGGACAGGATATCGCAGAAACCCTGCGCGCCCGCTTCCCCGCATCGCCCGAAGCCGCCATCCTGCCCAACGGCATCGACATGGACCGCTTCGCGCTGGGCAACCCCGATCGGTTCCGCATCGCCTGGGTCGGCCATCTGGAGCCGAAGAAGAACCCGATGCTGTTGCTGCAGATCGCCCATCGTCTGGTTGCGCTGGATTCTCGCTATACCGTCCGCGTCGCGGGGGCGCTCACCGACCTGCGCACCGCGCGCTACTTGCAGCAAATGGTGCCCGCCTTGGGCCTGAGCAACGCGATCGCCTTCGACGGTGCGGTCGCCGACATGCCCGCTTGGTACGCGGACAAAGGCGTGCTGCTCTCGACATCCATGTACGAAAGCTTCGGTCTGAACATCGGGGAGGCGATGGCAACCGGCGCCTTCCCGGTGGTGCACGCGTTCCCCGGCGCGGATCGGATTTGGCCGACCGAGTGCCTGTTCGCCAGCATCGAAGACGCCGTCGCCTCAATCCGAGCGGCGCGGACAGGATTGTATAGGGGGTGGGTGGGGGATCGTTATGGATTGGATCGGCAGATCGCTGCCACGATCGCACTGATCGAACGGGCAGCTGCGTAACCGGTCAGCCGGCCAGGATTGCTTCTTCCACGTCCCGCAGACGATCCTTGCCGAAATAGATCGCATCGCCGACGAAGAACGTGGGCGAACCGAAACAGCCGCGGGCGACCGATGCTTCCGTGTTGGCGACCAGCGTCGCTTTGACGGCGGGATCCCCGATGCGGTCCAAAACCCGCCCGCCATCGAGGCCGGCGGCATCGAGCGCCGACCGAATCACCGCCGGCTCATCCATTTTCAGCCCGTCTTCCCACATCGCTCGGTAGACCGCTTCGACATAAGCGGCCAACCCGCCGTCGCTGTCCGCTGCCACCGCACCGCGCATGATCTGCAACGTGTTGACCGGGAAGAACGGGTTGCGGCGGTAGCGTGTCAGGCCGTGGCGCTGGACGAACCGCTGCACCTCCAGCGCATCGTATTCGCGTTTGTTCTTGATACCGGCAAAGGCCTCGGCCGGGGATCGATTGCCGGTGGCTTTGAACACGCCGCCGAGCAGGACGGGCACGTAGCGGAAGCGGGCGCCGGTGCGGGTTTCGATGGCTTGGATGACCCGATGTGCCATATAGGCGTTGGGACTGCCGAAATCGAAATGGAATTCGACTGTCGGTATCACCATTTCTCTCCGTACGGCCGCAAATCCATCTCATGCGTCCAGCCATCGCGCGGCTGATTGTGCAGCTGCCAATAGGCTTCGGCGATGGTGGCGGGATTCATCAATCGATCCGGTTCGAGGCGTTGGCTCGCGCCCCGCGCTTCGATCCGTGCGCGCACCCACGCGGTATCGACGCCGGAATCGATCACGAGATGAGCGACATGGATGCCGGTCGGCCCCAACTCGCGCGCCATGCTCTGGGCGACCGCGCGCAGCCCGAATTTGGCGCTGGCGAAGGCGGCGTAGCCCACGCCGCCGCGCATGCTGGCGGTGGCGCCGGTAAAAAAGATCGAGCCGGCGCCGCGCGGCCCCATCAGGCGGGCGGCTTCCCGACCGGTCAGAAATCCGCCGTAGCATGCCAGTTCCCAAACTTTGCGGAACACCCGTTCGGTGGTGTCCAGCAGGGGGAAGTTCACATTGGCACCGACATTGAAGACGCAGACGGTCAGCGGCGCGATTGCCTCGGCCTCCTGTAGGAAGGCGGCGACATCGGTTTCGTCGCGGGCATCGAGGGATCGCCCGGAGCAGCGACCGCCGGCCGCCTGGATTTCAGCGATGAGCGGGGCCAGTTTGTCGCCGTTGCGGCGGCCGCAGACGACGGCGAAGCCTTCGCGCGCGAACCGCCGAGCGATGGCCGCACCGATATAGTCCCCAGCGCCAACGATGGCGATCGATCCCTGCTGGGTCATCGCGCGCGCACCACGACCACCCGATGGGCGACCCAGGCGCCGCCACAGCAGCAGGCCAGCAGACTGCCCCACAGGGCGACCGCGATCCAATCGCCGTCGCGCAGCGCATCCAGCATCAGGCCGGCGAATTGCGCGGGATAGACATGGGCCGGTGCCCAGACAAAGGCGGAGGCGACATTGGCGATCACGAACCGCCGGCGCGGCATGCCGGTCATGCCGGCCACCAGCGGGACGGTGGACCGCAGCACCGGCAGAAAGCGGCACAATGCGACGCTGGCGGTGCCGTAACGATCGAAGAACCAGTCGGCGCGGGCCAACAATTCGGGTCGGGTGGCGAACGGCCACATGGTCCGCAAAGTCGCGGCGTAGCGTGTGCCGAACCAGAAGGACACGAAATCGCCGATGGTGGCACCGATGATCGCCACCACCAGATAGGGCAGCATCGGCTGGCCGGATGCGGCGGCCGCACCGGTCACCGCCATCAGGATCGGTGTGCCGGGAATAAGGATACCGAGCACCGCAACGGCCTCGATAATCGCGCCGGCAAAGGCGATGGCCAACGCCCAACTTGGGTATTGAGCAACCAGCCCAACGATGGAATCGACCCAGGACCAAATCATGATGCGTGGACGGCCTAAAACTGTGGATTTCTCCACCGATTATGGGGATCCGTCCCCGCAAAGGGAAGCGTCAACCGCCCCCCGAATCCGTCATCCGAAAGATAACCGAGCCGGACAATGTCTCCCCGGGCGGAAGCATCGTCATGCCTTGGGCGACGGCGATCCCGTTGGGGCGATGGGTCACCGGTTCGACACAGAAGAAATCCTGGCCCTCCGGCGTGTAGACTTGCAGGTAGCGGAAGGCCTGGCTGGCCTCGATCGTCACTTTCGTCGGGCCGAGGTCGATGTCCGCCCGGCCGTCCCATCCGGCGAAGCAATTGTCCAGCGGGGCGGAACCCACGGCCTTGCCCTGCGCGTGGTTCCAAAGATCGGGCACCGCCACTTCGCCGACCGGCAGCGCGGTCTGGTCGTTGAGCCACACGGTTGCCGCGGAAAAGCGCAGGGACGCGCCCTCCGGCCGGCGAAAATAGGGGTGCAGCCCGAGGCCGGCGGGGGCCGGTATGTCCTGCCGATTGGTCATCCTGATGTCGATCCGCAGAAAATCGTCCCCCAGCTCGAAATACTGCTCGGCCGTGAAGCGCAGCGGCCAGCCGCCGAAGCCGTCATGTACCAGCGTCAGGCGCGCGTTGTCGGTGCCCACGCCCTCGATCTTCCAGGGGCGTTGCCAGCCGATGCCGTGGATACTGTGCGGGTGATCGCCGAAATTCAGCGGCACCTGGTACGACATGCCCTGGGAGCGGAATTTCCCGAACGCGATACGGTTGGCATAGGGCACCAGGGGGAAACACCCGACGCCACGAACCGCTTTCAGCACCGGCCGATGGGCGAACCGCCAGTCGAAGATGGCGCCCCCGTGTTCCGGCGCGAGTTGCAGGGACGATTGCCCGGCCCGCAGATTTATCATGGCGTGCCGTTGGTATAGGGCTTCAGCGCCGCGTTGATGAAGGCATTGGCCGGGGTTGGCACCCCCAGTTCCTTGCCCAGCGAGACCACCCGTCCGGCGAGCCAGGGCAATTCGATGCGGTTGCCTCGGATCAGGTCGTGCGCCATCGACGCCATCACCGTCGGCGGCGATTTCCGCAATCCCGCGAGGTGTTTGTCGGCCGCGCCGTCCAGGCCCGGCACACCTTTGGCTTTGCCCAATGCCTCGGTCTCCCGCATCGTCGACTCGAACAAGCCGAACACGTCGGGGTCGTCGCGCAGCTTGCCGAGCGGCAGGCGGGTCAGGGCGGTAACGCCGCTGACGCCGGTGAGCAGGATGAATTTAGTCCAGATCGCGGTTTCGATCGCCGATGACAACGTCACGTTGAAGCCGGCTTTCTGCGCGAGGGCCAGCAAGCGTTCGCCGCGCGGGCTGGCGCGGCCGTCCAGTTCGCCGAACGACATTTGCATCATGGTGCCAACCTGCGCGATCAGGCCCGGCGCGCCGATGGTGGCGCTGATCCCCACGGTGCCGCCCATGAGCGCCTGCGCGCCGAGGATCGGGGTGAGCCGTGCAGCTGCGTCGATGCCGTTTTGCAGGGGGATAACGGCGGTATCCGGCCCAACCATGCCGGCGATGGCGGCGCCCGCCGTTTCGACATCCCATAGTTTCACGCAGAACAGCACGATATCGACGATGCCGATGGCGGCTGGATCGTCGGTTGCCTGAACGGGGTGGATCAGGGTGTTGCCGCGATCGCCTTCGACCCGCAGACCGTTTGCGCGCATGGCGGCCAAATGGGCGCCTCGGGCCAAGAAGGTTACGTCGCCACCGGCCTTGGCCAAGGCCGCGCCGAACGCGCCACCCACGCCGCCGGTCCCGATCACCGCGATGCGCATCTCGCACTCCTGTCTTTTACGTTATAGGCGGTGTACCACACCGATATTGCGGGCGGTGTACCACACCGTCGGGCATTCCGCACGGGGCAGGCGGGCACGTTCTTGACACGCCCCGAACCCGCCTGTAGCAAGCGCCGGCTTTCCGGCAACACGACTGCCAGGAGAGCGCATGAACATGGATACGGGCGGCCCCGACGATAGGGACGCGGACGGCTCGTTCGAAAGCCGTTTGCAAGCCGCACGGGTCAAGCAGGGCCTCCATACCCCGCCGAAACCCACGGACGACACGTCCGAGGGCAACGGCGCTTCGGCATGGAGAATCGGCTTGCGGTTGAGTGTGGAGCTGGTTTCCGCTCTGGTCGTGGCGCTTGCCATCGGCTACGGGTTGGATCGAGCGTTTGGCACGAAGCCGTTCCTGTTGATCGCGTCTCTGCCGCTTGGTATCGCGGCCGGGATTTTGAATGTGTGGCGCCTGATCGGGCGAGAGGTATAGGGGTACGGCGAGTGGCGGCCGAAGCACATACGGGTATCGACGCACTGGGCCAGTTCAAGCTGGAACCGGCACTTGGGGCGATCGGCCATTCGGTGAATTTCACCCAAGCTAACCTTATGATGGTGGTGGCGAGCGGTCTTGTACTGGCGCTGCTGTTCCTGGGCATGCGCCCCCGCGCCATGGTGCCGGGCCGGCTGCAATCCGCTGCGGAAATGTGCTACGAAACCGTGATGGGCATGTGCACCGAACAGATCGGGCACGAGGGGAAGAAGTTCTTCCCGCTGGTGTTCTGCCTCTTCTTCTTCATCCTGTTCGGTAATCTCCTCGGGGTGTTCCCGTATTTCTTCACGTTCACCAGCCATATCGCGGTGACGCTGGCGATGTCCCTGTTCGTCTTCCTGCTGGTCACCTTCGTGGCGATCAAGGAACACGGCATGCACTTCTTCAGCTACTTCCTGCCCAAAGGTGTCCCCGGCGCGCTGGCGCCGCTGATGATACTGATCGAAATCATCTCCTACCTTTCCCGCATTGTGTCGCTGTCCGTGCGTCTGTTCGCCAACATGATGGCGGGCCACGTGATGCTGGAAGTCTTCGGAAGCTTCATCGTCATGCTCGGCGGCCTCGGCCTGCTCGGCTACTTCCCTGCCGGCCTCTCGCTCGGTGTGAACACGATGCTGATCGGCTTCGAACTCCTCGTTGCAACGCTGCAGGCCTATGTCTTCGCTATCCTGACCTGCATCTACCTCCACGACGCGGTTCATCTGCACTGAGCGCGTCGCTACTCCCCCTCGACCAGCGCGGGCAAGAATACCCGCATACGAAAGGAATACCGGACTATGGACGTTGCTGCCGCTAAAATGCTGGGTGCCGGCATTGCCATGATTGCTCTCGCCGGTGTCGGCGTCGGCATGGGCTCGATCTTCTCCTCGCTGGTCTCCAGCGTGGCGCGCAACCCCGCCTCGCGCAGCAGCGTGTTTGGCCTGGCCATTCTCGGCTTCGCGTTGACGGAAGCGGTGGCGCTCTACGCGCTGGTTATCGCCTTCATCATCCTGTTCGTCTGACCTTTCCGTCTGATTGGGGCGGGCGCGCTTTTGCGGCGCGCCCGAACAACGACATGCAGCCGCTTCGCCGGGTCATCCCGTTTGCCGTGAGTCTCCTGCTGCCCGTCTCCGCCATGGCGGCCGGCGGCATGCCGCAGATGGACTCAGAGAATCCTCTGACCTACTGGCAGGTGGTGTGGGGCGCGATCATTTTCATCGTGCTCTACATCGTCGCGTCCCGCTTCGCCCTCCCGAAGGTCGGCGCGGTGCTGGAAGAGCGTGCGGCCCATATCGCCCGGGACTTGGAAGCCGCCCAGGCGTCCAAAGCCCAGGCCGATTCCGGTATGGCGGAAGCCACCGCCGCCATCGCCAAAGCCAGGAATGAGGCCCAAACCGCGATCAACTCCGCCCTCGACGCCGCCAAAGGCGCCGCAGCGGAGCAGGCCGCAACCCTCAATACCCGCCTGGAAAAGCAACTGGCCGAATCCGAAGGGCAAATCGCCCAGGCTCGGACCCAGGCCATGAGCGCCCTGCGCGAAGTGGCTACCGAAACCGCTGGCACCATCGTGGCACGCCTGACCGGGCAGGCACCCGATCCGCAACGGCTGAACGGCGCAATCGGCGCCGCACTGGCCGCTCGCGGCGCCGGCTGAGCAGGAGTTTACGCCATGCACGAACACGCAGGCTTTTTCGCCGACCCGCAAAACTGGGTCTTCATCGCCTTCGTCATCTTCTTCGTGCTGTTCGGCAAGAAGATTTGGGGCGCACTGGCGGCGATGCTCGACGAACGCGCAACGAAAGTCCGAGCGGAACTCGAAGAAGCATCGAGGCTCCGTAAGGAGGCGGAGGCTATGCTGAAAGCGGCCCAAAAAAGCCGCGACGAAGCACTGACCGACGCCAAGAAGCTGATCGCAGGCGCCCAGGCCGAAGCCGCCCGCCTGACCGCTGCGACCGCAGCCGAGGCTGAAGCTGCCGCCAAACGCCGCGAACAGATGGCCATCGACCGAATCGCCGCAGCCGAGAAAGCCGCCGTCGACGAAGTCCGCTACGCCGCCGTCGACGTCGCCAGCGTCGCCGCTCGGCAGGTCATCGCCGAAGGGCTGACGTCCGACACTAGCATTGCGCTGGTCGATCAGGCGATCGCCCAACTGCCCACCGCCTTGGCACGACGCGCTGCCTAAGTGCCCCTTCCCCGACAACAGGACAGGCCGGATCCGACGATCCGGCCTTTTTTTATGCCAATCGGGCGCCCGATGCGGTTTACGCCGCCGATAACAAGTCCGCCACAAGCCGACGCGCGTCGTTGGGCAGCGGCACGCCATGGCTGGCGATAGCGGAATCCGTCCCCTTGTCGATTGCGAACGATAAAAACTCCCGCACCGCCGCACCGCGCGCCTTGTTCCGGGGATTGCGCGGGAAAATGGCATAGGTCGGCAGGACCAACGGCCACACCCCGGCCCCCGGCAAGTCGGTCGCATCGACAACCATGTTACCCGGCACCTTCCAGTCCACATGCGCCACCGCAGCGCCCACGCCCTCGGGCCCGACGCCGACCGTCTCTCCGCCTTTGTTGACCAATTTCACCATGGGCAGCTTGTTCGCCAGCGCGGTGCCCAGCGCCATGAAACCGATGCCGCCCGAACGCGCTGCGACCACCGGAACCATCGCGGCCGCGTCTGGGACCATCGACCCGGTCGCCCAACGCGTGCGTAACCCCGTGGGGTAACGCGCCCGCCAGTCGGCATTCGTGGCAATCAAATAGCGCGCCAACGTCGTGGAGGTGCTGAAAACCGACCCGCTGGGATCGCCCAGAAACACCGGGTGGATATCGACATTCGGCAAGGTGCGGCCGGGGTTCGCGGCGGCGATTCGCGGATCCGCCCAATTCCGTATGCCGCCGGAGAATATCCCGCCCAGCAGGGTTGCATCCAAACGCAGCTCCCCGTCGGCGACGCCGTCGATATTGACGACGAGGGTCATGCCGCCAAAAACAACCGGCACCTGGATCAGATTGCCCATTGCCAGCTTGTCCGGCGACATCGGCAGTTCCACGGCCGCGAAATCGATATCGCCTGCCAGGATTTGGTTTTGCGCTGCGCCGGTGCCCAGGACCTCATACCGAACATTCAGGTCATGCGCCTGTGCGGCCTTGACCCAGCCCGCCATGACCGGTCGGACGAAGCTGGAGCCGCCACCGACGATCGGTATGGGGGCAGCAACCGCCGATAACGGTATCGCAACAGAAGCCCCGACCGAGGCCCGTAAAACGGCACGTCTCGTCATGTTGGCCATGATTCTAGTCCGTATCGATTGGTGTTAGCAGTCCCATCGTCGATACGAGGCCAATTTCCACAAGTCAACGACATTCCCACTGCAAATCGCTAGACTATTATCATCGGTTCGATTTTTGATCCGTCTCTTTTTCGCTCGATTGACAAGAAAATATTTATTGGTCCAACCTGAAGCACTGTTCTTTTTTCTAGATAAGGCCAGTGAAGCCAGATTTCCAGGGTTTCTCTGTCCCACCGATGAACAATCGATCGTCAGCATTTTTTGCCGGCGTTTAATTGCATCCAATAATTCTATCATTTCCAATTTTATGATAAGTTCGGACATTCCGCATGAGGCACCTTCGGTCGTCGCGGGCGATCGAGACGACGGTGGCGAATTTGCCGCTGAGAGCGGTACCGAGGACCATGTAGCCGATGCTGCCGGGCCAGCAGCCGCTTCACCTCCCCGCCATGGCGTCCGCCGTCGCTGCCATGGACCTTACAGCCCAGCGTCGCCTGCCCATCGCCTCGCGGAATTTGGCGCGCCATGCCGTTCCCACCACCGAAGACGCCAACAAAATGCCAGACCTGTATATGCGATGGGCGACGACGCTTTATTCTACGGCCGATTGGGAGAATATTCGATATACGATGATATCCGTTAGACAGGCCTTAAGAAAAATATCCCCCATTTGAGGCGCAAGGAGATCGTATTTTTCCTATGAAAAAGGGGCCGCTCGGGCCCCTTGTTCCGAAAACCTACCGTGTCGGACGGGGTGGGCTTTGCGTGTAGTCGTAAAAGCCACGACCCGATTTGCGGCCGAGCCAACCGGCTTCGACGTATTTCACCAATAGGGGACAGGGGCGGTATTTGCTGTCGGACAGGCCCTCATACAGGACCTGCATGATCGACAGGCAGGTATCCAGACCGATGAAGTCGCCCAGTTCCAGCGGTCCCATCGGATGGTTGGCGCCCAGGCGCATGGATGTGTCGATCGCCGATACCGAACCGACGCCTTCGTAAAGGGCGTAAACGGCCTCGTTGATCATCGGCACCAGGATGCGGTTCACGATGAACGCCGGAAAGTCTTCCGACACGGCGGTCGTCTTGTTCAGCTTCCGCGCCAGATTCTGGATGGCCTGGAAGGTGGGTTCGTCGGTGGCGATGCCGCGGATAACCTCGACCAATTTCATGACCGGGACCGGGTTCATGAAATGCATGCCGATGAATTTTTCCGCCCGATCGGTCGATGCGCCCAGACGGGTGATCGAAATCGAGGAGGTGTTGGACGCCAGCAGGCACGAAGACTTCAAACTCGGGGTCAGCGCCTTGAAGATGGCGCGCTTGACGTCCTCTTTCTCGGTCGCGGCTTCCAGCACCAGATCGACGTCCGCGAAGGCGGCGTAATCGGTGGATGTCACGATCCGCGCCAGCGCCGCGTCGCGGTCTTCGCCGGTGATGACGGATCGGTTGACCTGGCGACCCATATTACGGTCGATGATCGACAAGGCTTTGGTCAATGCGTCCGGCTTGACGTCGATCAGGGTCACGGGCAGCCCCGCCAGCGCGCAGACATGCGCGATGCCGCTGCCCATCTGTCCCGCCCCGACGATACCGATATGCGCGATATCGGGCGGCAGAACCGCCATGGGGGCAGACTCGAAACCCGGATTGACGTCGACGTTCATTCAGGAGCGCTCCAGTTCCGCCGCCAGTTCGGGCAGCGCGGTGAACAGATCGGCGACCAGGCCGTAATCGGCGACCTGGAAGATTGGCGCTTCCTCGTCCTTGTTGATCGCAACGATCACCTTGCTGTCCTTCATGCCGGCAAGGTGCTGGATGGCACCGGAAATACCGACGGCGATATACAGCTCGGGCGCAACGATCTTGCCGGTTTGTCCGACTTGGAATTCGTTCGGCACGAAGCCGGCGTCAACAGCCGCGCGAGACGCACCGACGGCGGCCCCGAGCTTGTCTGCGATCGGATCGAGCAGGGAGAAGTTATCGCCGTTCTGCATGCCCCGTCCACCGGAAATCACGATCCGGGCCGCCGTCAGCTCGGGGCGTTCGCTTTTGGACAGTTCCGCGCCGACGAACGACGACAGGTTGGGTAGGTCGCCGACCGATACGGCTTCGACCGAGGCAGACCCGCCCTCGGCCATGACCGGATCGAAGCTGGCGGCGCGCACAGTGATGACTTTCTTCGCGTCGGACGATTTCACCGTCGCCATGCCGCTGCCGGCATAGATCGGGCGGACGAACGTATCGGCGTCGATCACCGCGGCAATGTCGGAGATCGGCTGCACGTCCAGCAGCGCGGCGGCGCGCGGCAGCACGTTTTTACCGACCGCCGTGGTGGCAGCCAGGATGTGGCTATAGGCCGGGGCCAGCGCCACCAGCAGCGCGGCGGTCTGTTCCGCCATGGCATGGTCCAGCGCGGCCGCTTCGGCAACCAGCACTTTGCTCACACCCGGCAGCTTCGCAGCGGCGGCCGATGCGGCAGCCAGGTCCACGCCGGCGACCAGAACATGCACATCGCCAAGGGCCGAGGCTGCGGCGACGGCGCTGCGCGACGGCTGTTTGATGCCGGTCGCGTCGAATTCCAACAGGACAAGGGCGGTCATTGTCAGATCACCTTCGCTTCGTTCTTCAGTTTGCTCACGAGTTCGGCAACCGAACCCACCTTCACGCCCGCCTTACGGCTCGGCGGTTCGTCCACCCGAATGGTGGTCAGGCGCGGCGTCGGGTCCACCCCGTAATCGGCGGGCTTTTTGTTGTCGATCGGTTTTTTCCGAGCCTTCATGATGTTCGGCAGCGACGCGTAGCGCGGCTCGTTCAGGCGCAGGTCGGTCGTGACGATCGAGGGCAGCTTCAGCGCCACCGTTTCCAGGCCGCCGTCGACTTCGCGGGTGACGGTCAGGGTCTCACCCTCGACCGTCAGCTTGCTGGCGAAGGTGCCTTGCGACCAGCCGAGCAGCGCGGCCAGCATCTGGCCGGTGGCGCTCATGTCGTCGTCGATGGCTTGCTTGCCCAGGACGATCATCCCCGGCTGTTCGACGTCGGCGATCGCCTTCAACAGCTTGGCCACGGCCAGCGGCTGCAATTCGACGTCGGTTTCCACCAGAATGCCGCGATCGGCACCCATGGCCAGCGCGGTGCGGATGGTTTCGGCGCACTGTGCCACGCCCATCGAAATCGCCACGATCTCGGTCGCGACGCCTTTTTCTTTCAGGCGCACCGCTTCTTCGACCGCAATCTCGTCGAACGGGTTCATGGACATTTTGACGCCTGCGGTTTCAATGCCGGAGCCGTCGGTCTTCACGCGGACCTTGACGTTGTAGTCAACCACCCGCTTGACGGGGACGAGGATTTTCATGGGGGAGATCCGAGCCGTTTCCTGGGATGAGGTTAAGGCGCGCGGCGTGCAGGCGAACCCGCTTCCGGACTCGCCCTTCGCACCCGCAACAGAGGCGGCGGACGGTATGCACAGCACGCCCGCCCGTGTCAAACGAGTGAAACGGCTATCAGCCGCGCAACATGCTCATGAGCACGACGATCAGGATCAGCGCGCCGCCCTGCAGCAGCACGCGGTACTGCATGATCTTGTTGGAACGGCGCGGATCCGGGTTGCCCCGGGCGAGTCCCACCATGCCCACCGCCAGCGTGCCGAGCACCGATAACAGGGCCAGCCCCACGAGAATGTTCAGAAACATGTGCATTCAGGGATGATAAGTATATTCGGCCCGATATGCATCCCCTTTCGGCATCCCCCTTTTGGACATTCCGATGATTCGCCTGCTGCTCACGATCGCAATTCTCCTGGCCTCGGCGCCGCGCATGGGTCTGACGGCCGAACCGGCCCCGCCGATTTCCGCCGATCAGGCCAAGGCCGCGCTCGACGTGCTCAACGATCCGAAGAAACGCGCCGTGTTCGAGGCGACGTTGCAGGCCATCGTGAAGGCCCGCGCCGCCGAAACACCGGCTGCCGCAGCTCAACCGCGCGCGCCTGCATCGGCGGCATCGGCCGCACCCCAACCGGCCTCACCCGCACCGGCCGCAGGGCCGACAGCGCTGGAACCCGGCAGCATGGGCGCCCAGGTGCTACTGCGGGCCAATGCCACCGTCGCGCAATTCGGCGAGCAAATTCGCACAACCCTCCAATCCGCCCAAAGCGCCCCCCTGCTCTGGAGCTGGATGATCGTCATGGCCACCAATCCGCTCGGACAGGCAATCCTGTGGGATGTCGGCTGGCGACTCGCGCTGGCCGTCGCTGCGGGAGCGTTCGCGTATTGGTTCCTCCGCCGGGCGCTGCGCGGCCTGACCCGGCGACTGGACCGCGCGGCGGCCGCGCTGGCGCCGGTGCCGATCGATCCGGAGGCGAAGGCGGAAAGCGGCGATGTCGAAGGGGCAACCGTCGCCGTCGGCCAAATCGGCACGCTGATCCAAACGCTGTTGCTGGCGTTGCGGCGATTCGGGCTGGCGCTGCTGCCGCTGCTGGGCCTGCTGGCAGCCGGGCACCTCGTCGTCATCCTGGTCGGCGGCCCCCAGTCCAGCGGATTGGCGACCGAAGCCGTGCTGGGCGCCACGGTCCTGACCATGTCCCTACAAAAAGCCATGCGTATCGTCCTCGCGCCGCGAGAGCCCCGCTTGCGCCTGGTCGCACTGGACGATCGGACTGCCATCTACGCGATGCGCTGGTCGCACCGGCTGATCGTCGTCGCCGTCGGCGGCTACACCATCGCCGAGGTCGGCGCGCTCTTGGGCCTTTCGGACCCCGGGCACGATGCCGCGCTGCGTGCGACCGGGCTGGTGCTGACGATTTGCCTCGGCATCGTCGTCATCGCCCAACGCCGCGCGGTGCGGGCGTTGTTGCGCGCGCCGGCCTTGGCAAACGGTCCGGTGGCGAAAATGCGCAATGCCGCCGCCCGGATCTGGCATTGGCTCGCGCTGATCGGCCTGGGCGGAGTCTGGTTGAGCTGGGCGGTGGACGGATCGGTCTACGGCGCGGCAACCACCCGCGCTTTGCTGTCGATCCTGGCGATCCTGGCCGGCAGCCGGCTGATCCTGATGGCAATGCTCGGCCAGATCGACCGCATCCCGGCAATCGGCGCGCAAATGGCGGATCGCTACCCGGGGCTGGAGGATCGCCTGCAACTGTACCACCCCGCTCTGCGCGCGGCGGCACGAGCCGGCATCCATCTCCTGGCCCTACTGGCAGCGCTCGAAGTGCTCGGTGCCGGCGCGCTGGTGTGGCTATGGGCGACGCCCGGCGGCCAACGGGTTCTGTCGGGCATCCTGACCATGGCCATCACCCTGGTGACCGCCGTCGCGGTCTGGGAACTGGCGAACGCCGCCATCCAGCGCCATCTCGACGGTCTGCTGCAAGACGCGCAGGTGGCACGCTCCGCCCGGTTGCGCACTTTGCTGCCTCTGCTGCGCACCGCCCTGCTGGTGTCGATCGGCATCGTGTCGGTGCTGATGATCCTGAGCGAGATCGGCGTGAACATCGCCCCGCTGCTGGCCGGCGCGGGAATCCTGGGCGTCGCGATCGGCTTCGGTTCGCAGAAACTGGTACAAGATCTGATCACCGGCATCTTCCTGCTGTTGGAAAACGCCTTGCAGGTCGGCGACTGGGTGAACGTCGCCGGACTGTCCGGCAAGGTGGAGGGTCTGTCCGTTCGCACCATCCGCCTCCGCGCCGCCGACGGCGCCGTCCACATCGTCCCCTTCAGCTCGGTTGGCAGCGTCACCAATCACACCCGTGGCATCGGCAATGCCGATATTCGCGCCATTGTCGAATTCGACGTCGATACCGACCGAGTGGCAGAAATCATGCGCAGCATCGTCGCCGAGATGCGCAGCGAACCCGACTACGAAGCCAAGATCGTGCAGGATTTCCAACTGTTCGGTGTGGATCGGATCGACGCCAGCGGGGTGACCGTCATCGGGCAGGTGGCCTGCACCGATTCGGGCCGTTGGTCCGTGCAACGCGAGATCAACCGGCGCATCAAGCTGCGCTTCCACCAAGCCGGCATCCGGTTTTTCAGCCAACCCCTTCAGTTCGGCGAATGACGACATGAACGATTTGATCCGAACCATCCGCGAGTCCGGATTCGCCTTCGTTCGGTCCGATCGGATGCGCGCCGCCGTCGCGGCGTACGGCTCGCTCCCGGATTGGGACGCGTTCGCCGCGAGTTGGAACGACCTTGGCCAAGATACCTATATGGCGGACGGTGGGCGCTATCGGAAACGCCGGCACGCGGCATTCCGAGTCGTCGGCGGTGCGGTGGAACGCCTGCCCGCCCAACCGCACTACCAAAGCCGGGACTACAACAGTCTGAACGGCGGTATCGAGCGCTGGTTCCAGCCGGTGTTGCCGGCGATCGCCACCGGGCCGACGATGGCTGCCATCCTGCGCTTCTGTGCGGGGCTGTTCGGCGAGCTGACTCCCGCGCCCGCCTGGTTCGTGGAAATGCATCAGTTCCGGATCGAAGCCCGAGCCGGGGAGTCCGGTCGGCCAACGCCGGAGGGGATGCATCGCGACGGTGTGGATCATGTGCTGGTGCTGATGATCGGCCGGACAAACGTGTGCAGCGGCGTCACCTCGGTCCACGATCTGACCGGTCGCGCGCTGGGGTCGTTCACTCTGACCGAACCCTTCGACGCGGCCCTAGTGGAGGACCGGCGCGCCATGCACGGTGTGACCCCGGTGGAACCGGTGGACCCCGATTCGGTCGGATACCGCGACGTGCTGGTCGTCACCTTCAAACAGGAAGATCGGGCCCAGCCCGCAAACGGCTAGACCGCGATGACCGGAGGTGGAATCACCGGAGGTCTGAATCGCGCGATCGAACACAGACGTTAGACCGCGATGACCGATCGGATACGATCGCATCGCGGTCTAACGTCCGAACACCAGAAACGCAGGGGCGAGCGGGTCCAAAACCACCCCGAAGCGCCGCTCGCCGCATGCCCGGACAGATGGACCGCCGCCCGCCACCAGGGTCGTCAGCGTTCCGGCGCCCAGCAATCGCGGTGCGCCGCAGTCCTCGGTGCCGGCCGGTACCCGGACCTCGATCCGCACCGGTCCGCTGCCCGGTAGAAGCGTTTGCAAGCTCAGGATTGTTGCCCCAGCGCGGCGGAACCAACGGCCGGAAATCCCGGTTGCGGGCAGCCCGTGGGCGCCGAGCAGCGCGGCGCGCGGGCGGATCGGCAGTTCGTTGGAGAATGTGGCAAGGGCGGCGGGTGTGTCGGTTCCGCCGACGATCAGCATTGCCTCCGGCACGCTGGCGATTGCGGGTGACGGGGACGCGCGGCGGCGGCTATGGCCGTCGAACAGGGCGGCTTCGGTGTCGGCCAGGACCCTCCCGCCGGCTTGTCGGAACGCCTGGATCTCCGCAACCTCGGCATCCGACAGGGCGATCGCATGCGGTAAAATAAGAACCCGGATACCGTCGCGACGGAGTGCCCCGGCCTCCAACATCGCCGACGACAGCAGATGCGGGGCCAGCGCCAGTTGTTCCAACCGGCGGAGTATCTGCCGACGGGCGGCGGTCCAGGCGTTGTCCTCGTACTCGCGGGCGGCGTCGCGGTCCCACCAGCGATGGTCCCCCGCCCGCCGGTCGAGGATCCATCGGGTGCGAAAACTGGCTTGCGAGACCAGCACGGCAATCGGATCGCGCATGGGTTCGGACCCGAACAGCAGCGGCGCGACTGCCCGCATCCGACCGACCAGCGCCGCCAGTTCGCGCCCGCGCGGCAAAGCCACCCCATCCGGTCGCACGACTGTGCCGGCATCGTCCCACACGATGGTGCCACGACCGCCGAGCAGCAAATGGCGCCATGCGGCGTGGTCGTCATGGGCGGCAAAGCTGGTGCGCAGGG
>JANXMB010000013.1 GCA_025354865.1 Acetobacteraceae bacterium
GTCGATTTCGCGCGCAGCCGCCACACCAACCCTACGCGCATGTCGATTTCGCGCGCAGCCGCCACACCAACCCTACGCGCATACCGTTCGGCCGTTCGGCCGACCGGTATGGGAGCGCGAATGCCCGCCCGCCCGATTTTGTCCTAGCCGCCGAGAATCATCCCAACGGTCAGGCCGGATTCGGATGCGGCGACCTTCTTCCCGCCTTCGATCCGGATGCGCTGCACCTCGATGAAGCCGCCCTGGCCGAGGATCGTCAGGTTGGTGCCGTTCTGCGCCACGATTTCGCCGATCTTTTTGCCCTTCACCTCGGAGAAGGTGCGGGCATGGCGCTTGCTGCATTCGTAGATGAACGCCTTTTTGCCGTCCGGCGCGGTGGTCCAGGCCCCTGGCGCGGGATTGCAGCCGCGGATCAGGTTGAAGGTTATGTCCACATGGTTGGCCCAAGCGATCCGAGACTCAGCTTCCCGGACGATCCCCTCGTATCCTGCCCCCGGCTCGTACTGCGCGATGGCAGGGGCTTTGCCGGCGATGACGTTGTCCGCAACCTCCACCAATCCCGCCACACCCATTGGAAAAATCTTGCCGAAATAGAGGGTTCCAAGCGTGTCCTCAGGTTCGATGGGAACCGAACGGAGCAGCAGAACCGGCCCCTCGTCCAGCCCGTCGGTGGGGCGAAAAATGGCGAAGCCGGTTTCGGTCCGGCCGCACACGATCGACCAAGTCATGGCACTCGCACCCCGATGCAGCGGCAACAGCGAGGGGTGGAACTGGATCGTGCCGTGCTTGGGGATGTTGCAGAAATCCTGCGGCACGAACTGAGTGACATAGGCCATGACGCCGATATCGACGTTGGCTTCCTTCAGGGCGGCCAGGGCCTCGGGGTCGGTCAGTTTCGGGAACTGGTAGACCTTGACCCCCATGGCCTCGGCGGCGAGGCGCAGCGGATCGGGCCGGCCCTTTTCCGGGGCGCAGAACACGGCGGCCACGTCGTCGCCGCGTTTGACGAAGGCCTCCAGCGCGGCTTTGCCGAAATCTTGTTGGCCGATGATTGCCAGGCGCATGGCGGTTTCCTCCGTTGGTTTTTCGGTTCGTCGATTGTCGGACGGACCGGGGGGGCATGTCGAGAGACGGGGGCAGGGTTTTCCCACCCCCTGCGGATCATCCGCCGGCAGCGCCATCCCGCATTGCGCGCCAAATCCGGTACGGGGTCGCCGGACCGTCGAAACCGGTGACGCCGAACGGCGCCAGGGCATCCAGCACGGCATTGGCGATCGCCGGAAAACCGCCGACGGCCCCAGCCTCCCCCGCGCCCTTCACGCCCAGGGGATTGGTCGTGCAGGGGGTGCCGTCGAAGCTCAGTTCGAACGACGGCAAGTCGGCCGCGCGCGGCAGGGCGTAATCCATAAAACTGGCGGCGATCGGTTGGCCGGAATCGGGGTCGTAAACCGCCGCCTCCATCAGGGCCTGACCGCTGCCCTGGGCGATGGCGCCGTGCGCCTGGCCGGACGCCACCATCGGGTTCACCAGCACGCCGTAATCGTCCACCGCGATATACCGATCCAGCGTCACCCGACCGGTTTCGCGATCGACCTCGACCTCCGCCACATGGGTGCCGTTCGGGAAGGTCATCGCATCCCGGGTCCAATGGCAATACGTATCCAACGGCGTTTCGCCCGCGCGCGCTAACGCCGCGACATCGAGGATATCCAGGGATCGGTTGGTGCCGGCCACTACGAACAGGCCGCCGTCGAACACGATATCCTCCACCGCCGCATCCAACGCCCGCGCCGCGACGATCTTGCCCTTTTGCACGATGGTGTCGGACGCCCGCCAGATCGCGGTGCCGGCCATGTAAGTGGCGCGCGAGCTGCCATGTCCGCCGCCCATCGGGATCGTGTCGGTGTCGCCCTGGCGCAGATGGATGCGCGCGTTGTCGATGCCCAGCCGATGCGCGAGGATCTGCGGAAACGTCGTCTCGTGCCCCTGGCCGATCGCGACGGTGCCGGTGATCAGGGACACCGAACCATCCGGCTCGAACCGGATATCGACGTTTTCGGCGGGAGGGCCGCCGGTGCCTTTGATATGGCAGGCGAACCCGAGGCCGCGCAGCGCGCCTTTCGCGGCACTGGCGGCGCGTCGTGCCGGCAGCCCCGGCAGATCGGCCTTCTGCAACGCGGCCTCGAAGCAGCCGGCGAACTGTCCGCTATCGACCTCGAAGCCGAACGCGTTGGTCATCGGAAATTCCCGCACCATGTTGCGGCGGCGCAAATGCGCTCGGTCGAACCCGCATTGGCGCGCCGCGACGTCGATCAGGCGTTCCAGGATGTTGACGGTTTCGCCGAAGCCCGGCCCTCGGGTGACGCCGATCGGGGTCTGGTTGGTCAGCACGGCGCGCACCGCGATCTCGATGGCCGGCAGGCGGTAGATGGTGCCTTGCAAATGCGGATACTGGAAGGTTTGCAGCCCGCCGGCCCCGCCCGCCATATAGCCACCGAGGCAGGCGACGCTGGACACCCGCAGCGCCAGAAAATTGCCATCGACGTCGAGCGCCAGCGACGCCGTCGCATGGTGATCGCGGGCCTGATGATCGCTGAGAAAGACCTCCGACCGGCTGGCGATCCACTTCACCGGCCGCCCCACACGCCGCGCCGCCCAAGGGATCAGCGCGTGCTCGGCATACGTCATGTTCTTCGCGCCGAACCCGCCGCCGACATCGGGCATGATGAAGCGGACGCGGTCGGGGGGGACGCCGAGCCAACGGGCGGCGAAATCGCGGTTGTTGTGGATGGCCTGGGCGGAGACGTGCGCGGTGTAGCGATCGGCGACGGGATCGTAAGCGGCGACGATGCCGCGCGGTTCCATCGGATTGGTGACGATGCGGTGGTTGACGAAGTCGTGCGTCGCGATGTGCGCGGCGCGGTCGAAGGCGGCATCGACGGCGTCGCCATCGCCGTGCCGCCAATCGAGGCACAAATTGCCCGGCACGCCATCGGCAATCTGCGGCGCATCCGGGGCGAGGGCGGCGGTGTAGGTCGAAATCGCCGGCAACGGCGCATAGGCGATCGCGACGCACTCGGCAGCGTCCAGCGCCTGGGCCTTGGTTTCGGCGACGACCAGCACCACCGGCTCCCCCACGAAGCGCACTTTATCGCGGGCCAGCAGCGGTTGCGGGATGAAAGCGAAGGGTTCGCCGGTCTGCACATTTGCCTCCACCCCGGGGCGCATGGGTTGCAGCCCGTCGGCGTCGGCATCCGCGATGGTCAGGACGGCCAGCACACCGGGCGCGCGGCGGGCTTCTGTGGTGTCGATGCCAAGGATTGTCGCATGCGGGTGCGGGGAGCGGACCAGCACCGCGTGGGCAAGGTTCGCAAACGCGAGATCGTCGAGGTAAGCGCCGGCCCCGACGACGAAGCGGGCGTCCTCCCGCCGTTTGGGCGAGTCGCCGATGATCGATTGCGCTGGCATTGGCGGATCCCCCTGGTGCGTTATCCCCGCAGTTTTACCGGGTCGGCGCCGGTTTGTCGCGCCGCCCCCGCCGACAAGGGGACTCTCCCGCCGATTTCGCCCGCCTGCTATGGTGGCGGGGACCAGCAGGACCCGATCCATGACGCAAAAACGCCAACTCCGCCTCGGTGCCTTCATGCGCCCGGCGTCCATCCATGCGGCCGCATGGCGCTACCCCGGCGCGTTCCCCGACGCGAACTTCAATCTCGGCCATATGGTGCGCTTCGCCCAAACGCTGGAGCGCGGCAAGTTCGACGCGTTCTTCATGGCCGACCATCTGGCCGTGCTGAACATGCCGATCCAGGCGCTGAAACGATCGCAGACCGTGACCAGCTTCGAGCCGCTGACGCTGCTGCCGGCGCTGGCGATGGTGACGCAGCATCTGGGGTTGATCGCGACGGCGTCCACCACCTTCGACGCCCCGTTCCATATCGCGCGGCGCTTCGCCTCCCTCGACCATATCAGCGGCGGGCGCGCGGCCTGGAACGTCGTGACCACGTCCAACCCCGATGCCGCCCTGAATTTCGGCCTCGACGACCACGTCGATCACGACGAGCGTTACTGGCGAGCGCGGGAATTCATCGGTGTGGTCAAAGGGCTTTGGGATTCGTTTGCCGAAGATGCCTTTGTCCGCAATGTCGAAACCGGGCAGTATTTCGATCCCGACCGCATGCATGTGCTGAACCACAAGGGCGAACATCTGTCGGTGCGGGGGCCGTTGAACATCGCCCGCCCGATCCAGGGCCATCCGGTGATCGTGCAGGCCGGCGCGTCGGAAGCCGGCCGCCAGATCGCCGCCGAAACCGCCGAGGCGATCTTCGCCAGCCAGCGCGACATCGGGGAAGCCCGAGCGTTTGCGGCGGATATTCGGGGGCGGATGGGACGGCTTGGCAGGAATCCCGAACACATGAAGATCCTGCCGGGATGCTTCGTCGTGGTGGGGGAAACCGACGCCGAGGCGCAGGAAAAGCGGCTGCTGCTGGATAGCTTGGTGCATTACGACAGCGCCATCGCGCAATTGTCGATCAACTTGGGGTGCGATGCCTCCGCCTTCGATCCGGACGCGCCGCTGCCGCCGATCCCCCCCACCAACGCCAGCCAAAGCGGGCGCGAGCGCACCATCGCCCTCGCTGCTCGGGAAAATCTGACGGTGCGGCAACTGGCGCAACGGATCGGCGGCTACGGCGGGTTGGCGATCGTAGGGACGCCGAAGACCATCGCCGACACGATGCAGGAATGGTTGGAAACCGGGGCCTCGGACGGGTTCAACATCATGTTCCCCTACCTCCCCGGCGGGTTGGACGATTTCGTCGATCGCGTCGTGCCGGAATTGCAGCGGCGCGGCATCTTTCGCACCGAGTACGAGGGCAAAACCTTGCGCGAGAATCTGGGGCTGCCCCGCCCGGAGAACCAGTTTTTCGCTGAGCGATAGCGGTGACGCGGCTGCGTCAGCGCTGCGCCGGCTTCGGCTTCACGTCGGGCGCACGGACGTAAACCGATACCGCGACTACCAGCACCACCGCCATGAAGCCGAACAACGAACGGTAAGCGACCTCCGACCGCGCGCCGGAGGCCACCGGCTCGAACCAGCCGAGGATCAGGCCGGACAAAGTCTGCATGCAGGCGACGCCCAGCATGACCGTCGCGTTGACCGTCGCCATGCCGCGCCCGATCAGCCGGTCGGGGAACAGGCCGCGCGCATGCGCCATGACCATGGTGCTGGATGCGCTGACGAAGCCGATCCCGACGATCGCCGCAACCGGCAACCAGGCCGGCGCGCGGTCCCACAACGCCAGTGTGCCCATGATCCCGGCGACGGCCAAGGTGCCGGTGAAAGCAATCCATTTGCGGGTGTTCAGCACCCGATCCAGCGGCCCGATCGTCAGAATGCCCACCTGATAGGCGACCACCGCCGCCAGCAGCACATGGCCGGATTCGACCGGGGTCATGCCGTGCACCTCCCGCAGCCAAGCCCCGCCCCACAGGCCCTGCAAGGTGAAGGTGCAGGCGTAGTTGGTAAAATTCAGCACCAGAATGAACGGCAGATGGCGGGTGCGGAACACCTCTGCCAGACCGGCCAGCATCTCGCGCGCGCTCTCCGGCTGGCGCGCGAGGAAGGGGTGGCCGGGCGGCGCATCGCGCACGATCGCCAGCACCGCGAGGGAGGCAAGGCCGGTGAAAACCACCACCCCGCCGAACACCCAGCGCCAGCCCACGACCTCAATCCCCCAGGCGAGGGGGGAGGTCGCCATCAGATTGCCGATCAATCCGATCGACATAACCAGCGACGACATGGTGGAAAACCACTCCGGCGGGAACCAGCGCGCGATCACCACCATGCTGCCGATCAGCATGACCCCGAACCCCGCGCCCATCAGCGCCCGTCCGGCCACCAGCACCGGCCAGTCCGGGGCGAGGGTGAACACCGCCCCGCCGATCGTCGCGAGCACCAGCATGCCGAACACCGTCAATCGCGGCCCGTAGCGATCGAAGAAGAAGCCGCAAGGCAATTGCATGGCGGAAAAGCCGAAGAAGAACGCCCCGGTGAGGGCGCCCAACGCCTCCGGCCCGATATGCAAATCCCGCATCAGATCCAGTCCAATTGTCACGTTCGACGCTCGGAAGAAATGCGAGGCCATATAGGCAATGGCCAAGGTCCCGACGACGGTCAGGCCCTGGCGGCGGGTGCTTGGGGTCATGTTACAGCCGGTAGAAACGCGCGGCGGTGTCGTGGAACAGTGCGGCTTTCTCGCCGGCAGAATAGCCGGACGCCAAGCGCTTGAACGCGTTCCAGAGCGGCACATAGCCGCACAACCCCTTGTCCACCGGGAAATTGCTCTCGAACATGCAGCGATCCGGCCCGAATGCGTCGATGCAGATATCCACGATCGGCTGCCACGCCGCCGCCATTTGGCCCGACGACGGGGGCAACACATCCTCGTGCCAATCGAAGCCGCGAATGGGCATCGCCTGCCCGCCCAGCTTCACCACCACGTTCGGGCAGGCCGCAAGGCTGCGGACCGCCGCGCGATAGGCTGCCAGTGTCTCGGCCGGTGCCTCCGCATAGGGGCCGATACCGATGAAACCGGCGCAATGGTTGGCCAGGATCGGCAGATCGGGGAAGGCCCGCGCAACGGCGGCGAGTTCCGCGAGTTGCGGGAAATAGAGGGAGCATTCGTAGCTCAGGCCATGCTTGCCCAGCCGCGACAGGCCGGCACGAAAGGCCGGATCGGCCAGGATCCCGCGCGGCGGCACGGCCGAGGTCTGGACAATCACCGCCGGATCCCAGCCGGCGCTTTGCCGGATGCCGCGGAAACGGCCCTGGCCGGCCTCGATATGCGCCTCCAGCACCGCATCGACCGTGTCGGTCTGGCGAAAATCGCAGTAGCCGACGATCCCGGCACAAATTCCGGGGTGTCCGGCCGCAATCGCCACCACGCGTTCGGTTTCCCCGACCGGCTTCAAATGCGCCGGTCCATCGGTGCGATAGGCGTAGCCGCATTGGATGAACACGGTGGCGACGACGTTGTGCCCCGCCGTCAGATCGGCCGTCAGCCGGTCCAGCAGATAGGCGCCCGACGCGCGGTCCCACAAATGGTGATGGGCATCGACGATCGGCAAGCCGGGGTCCAACGCGTCCTCCCGCAGCATCGCCAGCCAGGCGTCGCGGACATGCGGATGCGGATAGGCGCGCGGTTCGGCCATGTTGGTTTCCCCCATTCGGACCCAGAGCACTTGCGGCAGGATCCGGCTCGGTCGGTGCGCTCTGGCGCGATCCCCGTCAAACTGCCACGGGCGGCGGCTTATGCCTATCGGGGATCGCAGGACCGGATGAAGGCGAACACCTCGTCCTCCGGCAATGGTTTGGCCAGGACGCCGCGGACCCCGATCGCGCGGGCGCGGGCCTCGATCCCGGGGGAGGGGGCGGAGGTCACCAGCATCACCGGCAGATCGACGCCCTGCGCCCGCAAGCAGGCCGCGAGTTCCAATCCCGTCATCGTCGGCATGTGCTGATCGACGATCAGGCAACGCAGCCGGCTGGCGGGTGCTGCCAGGAAGGCGTGCGCCGAGGCGTAGGCGACGACGGAAAAGCCCGCCATCTCCAACAGGAATTGGAACGATTCAAGAACGGCCGCGTCGTCGTCCACGATCGCAACCACATGCGAGGGGCCCTCGCTCATACGCCTCCGTTTTTCCCAAACTGTGGGTTACCGCAGGATGAGCATCCGAAGGGGGCCGTGTCGTTGATCCAGATCAGGGAACGGCGTCCTCCGCATCGGTCCGGGACGGGACAGAAAAGCGGAAGATCGTACCGCCTTCCGAGGGAGATTCTACGGTCAGCGTGCCGCCGTGCGCCTCCACGATCGTGCGGCAGATCGAAAGACCGACGCCAAGTCCGTCCGGTTTTGTCGTCGTGAACGGCTGGAACAAGCGGGCGCGGACCGCATCGGGCAAGCCCGGGCCGGTATCGGCCACCGCAATCCCGACCCGATCGCCGGCCGGCTCGATCGAGATCGTCAGCCGGCTGCCCGGCGCGCCGTCCATCGCTTCCACCGCGTTGCGCACGAGGTTCAGCACCACCTGCTGGATTTGCACCTTGTCGACATGGGCGAACGCTGGCTCCGCCGGGACGACCAGATCGAGCGCCACCGTGCTATCGGTGCCGACCAAAGCCAGGGCGCTGGTTTCCCGGATCAGCGTTTCGAGATTGAGCGTCTCCTGCGGCCGATCCCCCTTCTTCACCAGCCCCCGCATGCTGTTCACGATATCCCGAGCGCGCTCGGCTTGCGCGGCGACGCGTTCGATGGCTTGGCGGAGGACGGGCGGGGTGGCGTCGTTCAGCAGCCGACGAATGCCGCCGATGTAGTTGCCGATCGCCGCCAAAGGCTGGTTCACCTCGTGTGCGATGGCCGATGCCATGTGCCCGAGTTCGCTCAGCCGCGACAGATGGATCACCTCGGCCTGCAATTCGGCCATCCGCCGTTCGTGCTCCCGCCGCGCCGTCAGATCGCGCACGAAGCCGACGAACAGATGGGCGCCTTCGATGTTCACCTCCCCCACCTGCAACTCCATGGGGAAGGTCGAGCCGTCTTTGCGTTGCCCGAACACGATGCGGCCGATGCCGATAATCCGGCGTTCCCCGGTTGTGAGGTACCGTTTCAGGAAACCGTCGTGCGCGTGCCCATGCTGGTGCGGCATCAGCATATTGACATTGCGCCCGATGGTTTCGGCGGCCGTGTAGCCGAACGCCCGTTCCGCCGATGGGTTGAACGATTGCACGATGCCCTTGGTGTCGATCGTCACCAGCCCGTCCGGCACGATGTTCAGCATCGACCGCAGCAGGGCTTCCTGGAGACGGAGGGCGCGGTGCAGTTGTTCGAGGTCTTCGCCGCTCATGTCGTCATTCCGGGCCGGCGGCCAGCGCGAGGTGGACAAGATCGGGCAACGAATCGACCTCAAGCTTGTGGAACACCCGAGCGCGATGGACATCGATGGTGCGAGGACTTGCGCCGAGGTTTCGCGCGATTTCCTTGGTCGAATGGCCGGCAGCGAGGAGGTCCATCACCTCCCGCTCGCGCGGGGTCAGACCGGCGATGCGGCGGGCGGCGTCGGCGGCGGCCGCACTGGCCGCACGGCAGCGGCGGTTATGCGCCAACGAGCGGCGGACGGCTTCGACCACGACGGCGGGATCGCAGGGTTTTTCTAGGAAATCCATGGCGCCGGCTTTCATCGCCCGCACCGCTGCCGGCACCTCCGCAAAAGCGGTCATCACGATCACCGGCAGGCCGATGCCGCGCGCGGTCAGGTGGGCCTGCAATTGCAGCCCGTCGAGTCCCGGCATCCGGAAGTCGGTCAGCACGCAGCCGGCGGGGGGCGGATCGGTATCCAGCAGGGCCTGCGCGCTGGGGTAGGCGCGGGCGGAAAGCCCCTCGGATTCCAGCAGGAAACACATTGAATCACGCACCCCGTCGTCGTCGTCGACAACGTGCACGATCTCCTCGGTCTCGGGCGGTTGGTCCATCGGTATTTTCCCGTACGCGTTCCAGCGAATTACGACGCAGCGTCCCGAGTGCTGAATTTGTGCCGAACTCGAAGGCCGAGGAAGCACATCATGCTCAGCACCTATGCCGGCACAGCCGCACCGCGCAACCCCGTTGTGGCGATATCGCCCGCAGAGGCGGTGCATTGGCTCGATCCGCTCGCGCCGATGGGTGCGATTGTCCGCCTGGGGCGCAATAGCGAATTCGTCGTGCAGGACGAGCCGTCGGCATTCTGCTTCCAGATCGTGTCCGGCTGTGTGCGCACGGCGATGGCGATGGAAGACGGGCGGCGGCAAATCGGGGAGTTCCTGTTCGCAGGCGATTTGCTCGGTTATGAAACCGATGGGCCGCAACCCTACGCGGCGTCTGCCGTCGGCGATGTCGTGCTGCGTCGGTTTCGCCGCTGCGCGATCGATCGGCTGGCGGCGAGCGACACGGAGTTCGATACCGCGCTGCGCCAATATTTGTCCGGCCAACTCCGTACCGCCCGCAAGCGCATCGCGCTTCTGGGGCGCGGCACGGCGGGCGAGCGCATCATGAGCTTTCTGCGGGAAATGCAAGCCCGGCTGTGCGAGGGCGGGGCGACCGCGTTCGAACTACCGATAAAGCTGGTGGACGTCGCCGATTATCTTGGGCTGGCGCTGGAGACGGTGTGTCGCGGGGTGGCGGATTTGCGCAAATCCGGCGCGATCGGCGGCAGCCGCACGTATTTCGTCATGCCCCGCTTGGCGCTGCGCGTGCTGCATTGAGCGGGGGATGGGAGGGCGGTTCGGGGGTGGACAAACGGGTCCGCCCCCAGAACGATCTGCCGGTCAACGGTCCAGCCAAGTGTCCTCGAACCGCCAGCCATTGTAGATGCTGTTCACCATGATGGTCATGTTCTTGACCCGTGGATTCCAGCAGGTGGCCGAGCGGCCGTGGAACACGATCGGGCGGGCGACATCTTCCTGTAGTTTGCGGTCGATTTCCCACACAAGATATTTGCGTTTCGTCTGGTCGATCTCCATCGATTGTTGCACGATCAGCGCGTCGATCGCCGGGTTGCAATAGCCGGTGTAGTTGCGCTGGGCGCCGCAGGTATAATTTTCCAGGAATTGTTGATCGGGATCGTCCACACCGCTGCCGGTCAGGTTCAACCCGATCGCGAAATCCCGCCGCGTGATCTTGGGAAACCAGTTCGCGGTCTCCACGACCTCCAGCTCCCCGTCGATATACGCGTATTTCAACTGATCGATCAGAATGACCGCCGGATCCTTGTAGGGGCCGATATTGCGGGTGGACACCTTCACCGGCAGCCGCTTGTCCGGACCGTAGCCAAGGCCGCGCATGATCCGTTGCGCTTCGGCGCGGTTTTTCTCGACGTCCGCGCCATAGCCGGGCAGGGTGGCAAGCATCTCCTTCGGCATGCCCCACACGCCCTCGGGCGGCGGCAGCATCGCACCGCCGGCATCGTTTTTTCCTTCCGATAAAATATCGATGAAGGATTTGCGGTCCAGCGTCAGGGCCAGAGCGCGGCGGATTTCGGGGTTGTCGAACGGCGGTTTGGCGCTGTTGACCATCAGATTGGTGCTGACATTGCTCGACGCAATCTCGCAAATCGCGTTCGGCGCGGCGGCTTTCGCATCTTTCACCAGCGGAATGGGAATCTCGAACGGAAACGTCACATCGAACTTATCTGCCCCGAATGCCAGAATCGCCGTTGCCCGGTTTGGGATAATGGTGAACTCGATCGCATCGAGATAGGGTAAGCCTTTTTTCCAATAATCGGGATTGCGGACCAGCCGGATCGCCTCGTTTATTTTGAATTCCGCCAGTTTGAAAGGACCGGTGCCGATCGGCTTCGTGCGCATCGTATTCGGCGGCACATGGCAGGGATACACCGCTGAATAACCCGATGCCAACAACGCAATGAATGCCGGCTGCGGACGGGTCAGATGGAAGGTCGCCTTAAAATCCCCGTCTGTCGTCACAGATGCGAGGTTCTTGTACCAACCTTCGCGAAAATTCAGTCGGAATTTCTGATCGGAATGGCCGGACAGCATGTCCCAGGTACATTTCACATCGGCCGACGTGAACGGCTTCCCATCGTGCCAACGCACCCCTTCCTGCAACCGAAACGTCAGCTCGGTATGCGCATCGTTCCAGGTCCATGACGTCGCCAGTTCCGGCACGATCGTTGCCATGCTGTTTTGCGGCTTGTGCTGATCGTAAACGACCAGATTGTTGAACACCGCCATCATCGGCGTGGCGACGGAGTTGGTGCCTTCCTCGTGCATCGACAGGCTGGCCGGGCTGTCGCGATGGGTCAGGCGCAGCGTGCCGCCGGGTTGCTGCCCCCAAACCGGGGTCAACCAAGCCGTCGCGGCAAGCAACAACATGCAGAATAGCGGTGTGCGCATAAAACTCCTCCCGTGGCGCCTTGTCGGCAGCGCCTGTTCGGGAAAGACTGGACCGGCGCGGCGAAGTCAAGCCGCATCCAGGAGCCGACCCAATGGATATGAAATTGCGCAACGCCGTCGTGCTGGTAACCGGCGGCAGCCGGGGCATCGGATTGGCTATCGCCAAAGGGTTCGCGGCCGAGGGCGCGCGCGTCGCCATCTGCGGCCGCGATGCGATCCGCTTGCAGGAAGCTGTCGCTGAAATCGGTCCTGGCGCGGTCGGGTTTGCGGCGGATTTGTTCCAGGCCGACGATTGCCGCACCGTCGTCGAACGCACGGTCGCGCATTTCGGGCGGTTGGATGTGCTGGTCAACAACGCCTCCACCAACGTCGATGGCACCCCGGCGCAGTTGGAAGACGCCACCGACGCGCAGGTGATGGAGCGTTTCATGGGCAAAACCATGGGCGCGATCCGGTGTACCCGAGCAGCGCTGCCGGCGTTGAAACGGGCGGGAGCGGGGAGGGTGGTGAATATCGGGGGATCGTCGGCCCGAGCGGTGTCGCGCTTTCGGCCGGGGACCGGGTCGGGGTTGCCGCAGGGATTGGGCAATGCCGCGCTGGCCAATTTCACCCGCCATTTGGCCGAGGAAGTCGCCCATCACGGCATCGTCGCCAATATCGTCCATCCCAGCCTGACCCGCACCGATCGGCATATCGGCCGCATGCAACGCCGCGCAGCGAGCGCCGGCATCTCGGTCGAGGCAGCCGAGGCCGAAGTGGGCAACACCTTCCCGATCGGCCGCGTCCCCACGCCCGACGATATCGTGCCCCTGGTGCTGCTGCTGTCCTCGCCTTTGGCCGGTGCGATCACCGGTCAGGCGATGGCGGTGGACGGCGGCATGGGCCTCGCGGTGCAATATTGACCATGGCGCGGCAACTCCACCTCAATCTGTTCATTCATGGCCGAGGCCACCACGAAGCGGCGTGGCGGCACCCGTTGGCGTCGTCTCGGCCGTTGACCGATGTCGGCTATTTCCAGGAACTGGCGCGGACGGCGGAACAGGGTTGTTTCGATTCCGTATTTCTGGCGGATACGCTGGCGGCGGGGGACGACATCGCGTCGGCGCCGCGCACTTGGTTGGAGCCGCTTACCACCCTCGCGGCCCTCGCCGGTGCGACCCGGCACATCGGTTTAATCGCCACCTGCTCCACCACCTACACCGAACCTTTCAATCTCGCTCGGCAATTTTCCTCTTTGGACCATATCAGCAACGGTCGGATCGGATGGAATATCGTTACGACATGGCTTGCAACGGCGTCGGGCAATTTCGGTGGCGCGCCGCCGTTGACGCATGCGGAACGTTACGAACGTGCCGAAGAATACATGCAGGTGGTGAAAGGACTGTGGGATAGCTGGGACGAAGACGCGGTCGTCGACGATCGCGCCGCCGGGGTTTACGTCCGCGACGGTGCGATCCGCCGCGTCGATCATGTCGGAACGCACTACCGGGTCGCCGGCCCTTTGAATGTGCCCCGCTGCCCGCAGGGACGTCCGGTCTTCGTGCAAGCCGGATCGTCCGATACCGGCCGAGCCTTTGCCGCCCGCCATGCCGAAGCGGTGTTCACGGCCCAGATGGAACGCGCCACCGCCGCTGAATTTTATGCCGATTTGAAGCGGTTGGCGCTCGCCGAAGGACGCCCCCCGGAAGGGATCCTGGTGCTCCCGGGATTGAGCCCGATCATTGGCGGGACCGAGGCCGAGGCGGCAAGACTATCGCGCGAACTGGCCGACCTCAGCGACCCCGAAGTCGGCCGCAAGCGCCTGTCCGGTCGCTTCGGGGGGCACGACTTCTCCCACCTGCCGTTGGACAAGCCGCTATCGCCGGAGGATTTCCCCGACCCCGCCTCGGTGGAGGCCGCCCGCAGCCGGACCGAGGTTATCGTCGGCCTCGTCCGCCGTGAAAAACCGACTTTGCGGCAACTGCTGGGCTACATGGCCGGAGCCCGAGGCCATTACACGACATCCGGCACACCCGAACAGATTGCCGATACGATGGTGGATTGGTTCGAGAACGGCGCGGCCGACGGATTCAATCTGATGCCGCCGATCCTGCCGGCGATGTTGGATGTTTTCGTGGCCGAGGTGGTGCCGCTGTTGCGCCGCCGGGGTTTGTTTCGTTCGGAATATACCGGCACAACGCTACGGGATCGCTACGGATTGGCACGACCGTAACGATCCCGGGAGCGGTAGCGGCGGGCTACGCTGCGGCTTTGGCTTCCCGGCGGCGGCGATGCAGCACGAATTCGGTGTACCCGTTCGGCTGCTGGCGCCCGTCGAACACCAGATCGCAGGCGGCTGCGAACGCCACGCCGTCGTATCCCGGCGCCATCGGAGTGTAGGCGGGGTCGCCGGCGTTTTGCGCATCGACCACCAGCGCCATGCGCTTCATCGTTGCCAGCGCCTGTTCCTGCGTCGTCACGCCGTGGTGCAGCCAGTTGGCGATATGCTGGGCGGAAATACGCAGCGTCGCGCGGTCCTCCATCAGCCCGATATTGTGGATATCCGGGACCTTGGAGCACCCGACGCCCTGGTCGATCCAGCGCACGACATAGCCCAGAATACCCTGGCAATTGTTGTCCAATTCCTGCTGCACGTCGTCAGGCGACCAGTTGCTGCCCTCGGCGACCGGGATCGTCAGCAAATCCGTCAGGGATGCGCGGGGCCGGGACACCAATTCGGTCTGCCGGGCGGCCACATCCACCTTGTGATAGTGCAAAGCGTGCAGCGTTGCGGCGGTCGGCGACGGGACCCAGGCCGTGCTTGCCCCGGCCATCGGGTGGCCGATTTTCTGCACCAGCATGTCCGCCATCCGATCCGGCGCCGCCCACATACCCTTGCCGATTTGCGCGCGGCCCAGCAGCCCGGCATGCAGGCCGATATCGACGTTCTGGTCCTCGTAGGCCTTGATCCAGGCGGTGTTCCGCATCTCGTTCTTGCGGATCATCGGGCCGGCTTCCATCGAGGTATGCATTTCGTCGCCGGTTCGATCGAGGAAGCCGGTGTTGATGAACACCACCCGCGACGCAGCAGCATGGATGCAGGCTTTCAGATTGGCGGAGGTGCGGCGTTCCTCGTCCATGATGCCCATTTTCAGCGTGGCGGGCGGCAGGCCGAGGATTCCCTCGACCGCAGCGAACAGGTCGTCGGTCAGCGCGACTTCTTCCGGCCCGTGCATCTTCGGCTTGACGATGTAGACCGACCCGGCCCGGCTGTTCCGGATCGGGCCTTTGGAGCGAAGGTCGTGCAGCGCGATCGCCGCCGTCACCGCTGCATCCAGGAAGCCTTCCGGCGTTTCCGCGCCGGCGGCATCCAGCACCGCATCCGTATACATGTGGTGCCCGACGTTGCGGATCAGCATCACGCTACGCCCCGACAGCCACAGCGACCCGCCGGCCGGCTTCTTGTACTGCCGATCCGGGTTCAGCGCTCGGGTCATCGTGCGCCCAGCTTTTTCGAATGTATCGACCAGATCGCCTTTCATGAGGCCGAGCCAGTTGCGGTAGGCGAGGACTTTGTCCTCGGCATCGACGGCGCTGATGGAATCTTCGCAATCCTGGATCGTGGTCAGCGCCGCTTCCATCAGGACGTCGGCGACCCCCGCAGGATCGTCCTTGCCGATCGGATGGCTGCGATCGATGGCAATTTCGGCGTGGATTCCGTGATGGCGCAGCACCACAGCGGACGGCGCGGCGGCATCGCCGCTGTAACCGACGCATTGGGCGGGGTTTTTCAGTGCCGTCGTGCCGCCGCCGGCCAGTGCGATCGACAGGGCGCCATCGACGATGGCATAGCCGACAGCATCTTCGTGCCCGCCGACGAGCAAGGGCGCGGCCTCATTCAAGAAAGCCTTGGCCCGCGCCACCACCAGATCGCCGCGCACCTTATTGAAACCGCCGGTTCGGGTTGCACCGTTATCCTCGGCGATCGCGTCGGTGCCATAAAGTGCGTCGTACAGGCTGCCCCAGCGCGCATTGGCGGCATTCAGCGCGTAACGGGCGTTGGTCACGGGCACCACGAGCTGCGGCCCGGCGAGGGACGCGATCTCCGGATCGACGTTTTCCGTGCTCACCGCGAAATCGGCGGGCTCGGGGACCAGATAGCCGATGCTCCGGAGGAAGCCGAGATACGCGTCGCTATCGGCTGGCTTACCCTTATGCGTGCGGTGCCAGGTGTCGATCTTGGCCTGCAAATCCGCCCGCTTCGCCAGCAGATCGGTGCAGCGCGGGCCGATTGCGCCGAGCAGGGCGGCGTAGCCTTGCCAGAATGTATCGGCTTCGACGCCGGTCCCCGGCAACGCTTCGGTGTTCACAAAATCGAGCAAGGTTTGCTCGACGCTCAGTCCGAAGACGCTGGCGTAAGGCATGGGCGGAAGTCTCCTGGTTTCGTTCGTGTTGAACGTTATTGCGTTGCAGCATAAGCCTAGCGAGAGCGGACGCCAAGCGCCGATTTCAGGCGGTCAGAAAGGCCCCGGCGCGTTCGGCGATTTCGCTGGCTTTTTCCCATGACATACAAAACCGGCCGCCTTGCAGGATCTCGGCCGTTGCATTCCGGGCCCTCGCGGTCATGTCCTCGGCGTATTTCGTATAGTGGAAATGCTCCCCCAATAGAATAAGGGTGGGTTGCACCAAGCGGCGCAGGCCGTCGTCGAGGTCGAAATTGGCCAGCGCGGTCACCGCCTGCCAACCGTTGCGACCGACCTGCATGCGGGCGGTGTTGATCCGATCCATCCAGGACTGGGTCGGATGCAGCGGGGCGTGGCCGGGATCGACGGTCTGCATGAAGGTCAATGTGCGGGTAAGCGGCCAGCCGGACTCGTCCTCCGGCCGCAAGCCGCTTTGCAGCTCCCGCACATGCGCATGTGTCCGCCCCCGCTCCGGTGAGAAAGGGCAATTGATCGGCACCACGCGGTCGGTGCGCGCGGGGTGGGTGTTGGCGAAGTGCACCGCCACCCCGGCGCCCACAGCTTCCCCCATGACGGACGCGGTCGCGATGCCGAGCGCGTCCATGACCGCGACGGCGCAACCGACGTAGTCGTCGAAGGTGGGTTGATGGGCGATCGGGTCGGAGTGGCCGTGGCTGGGGTAGTCCATGGCGACGACCCGGAAGCGCGGAGCCAGGGCCTCGATGGCCTCGACCATCAGGGCCGAGGATTGTTGGTTGATATGGAACAGCAGCACCGCCGGCCCGGTTCCAGCGGAGCGGTAGTGGATGTAGCCGAGCGGGGTGGGGACTAGGCCGCGTTGCATCTCAACCGGCCTTGGCGAGGCGATCAAAGGCGGCGAGGCGGGCGACCAGCGCCTCCATCCGATCGAGCGGGATCATGTTCGGCCCATCGCTGGGGGCTTTGTCCGGGTCCTGGTGGGTTTCGATGAACACCGCCGCAACGCCGATCGCCAGCGCGGCACGGGCCAGAATGGGGGCGAACCGTCGTTCCCCCCCGCTGGAGGTGCCTTGCCCGCCGGGTTGCTGCACGGAATGGGTGGCGTCGAACACCACAGGGTAGCCGGTTTCGGCCATGATCGGCAGCGCACGCATGTCGCTGACCAGAGTATTATAGCCGAAGCTGGCCCCGCGTTCGCACAGCATGATGCCGGTGTTGCCGGTGCTGGCGATTTTCGCGGCCACGTTCTTCATGTCCCAGGGGGCGAGGAACTGGCCCTTTTTCACGTTAATCGGCTTGCCGGTGGCGCCGGCTGCGAGCAGCAGGTCGGTTTGCCGGCAAAGGAAGGCCGGGATTTGCAGGACATCGACGGCTTCGGCGGCGGGGGCGCATTGTTCGGCGGTATGCACATCGGTCAGGACCGGCATACCCGTGCGCTCGCGGACTTCGGCGAGGATCGCAAGGCCCTCGGCCATCCCGACGCCTCGTGCGGCGGTTGCGCTGGTGCGGTTGGCCTTATCGAAGCTGGATTTATAGACCACCGGCACGCCGGTGCGTTCGGAGATGCCTTTCAGCGCATCGGCCATTTCCAGCGCGTGGCCGCGAGATTCGATCTGGCAGGGGCCGGCGATCAGCATGAAGGGCAGGTGGTTTGCCACCTGGATTTTGCCGATGCCGACGATCCGCCCCGTCTCTGCCGTCATATTTCGCTCCTGCCGCCGCGTGTCCCGCGCGCTCGACGGCCGAACGGAGGCCTTCGGAGCGCGGGGTCGGAAGGTTTGTAGAGGAGAATCTGCCGCTCGCACAGGACGGGTTAGGCGTGGGGCTGGCGTTGCGCGGTCGGTCGCGGGGGCGTGCATGGCGCCTGCGATCCGGCCAATACCGAGCATCGGGCGGATGGGGCGGACCCGAATCTATGCTCCGGTGTGCGGAAGTCGGATTCGATTTGCCTCATTCCGATCGCATTTTGGTGAATTAGGACGATGTTCCCCATTTTAGGGCTTATCCACAGGGCGCTCTGCAAAAAATGCGCTCGGGTGGCATCGATTGTGCACGGCAAGGGTTGCCAGCTTTGCAGGGCTGCTGCTACCGCCGATCAGGTCTGGGGCGACCACCGGGGGTAAGACGAATGCGGCAGCAGAAATCCGGAACGAAACTCGTGCTTGCAGGGGCATTGCTGCTGATTGCCAGCCCCTTTTCGATGCTTTCGGCACATGCAGAAACATCTATCCATCGGAATGTGCAGCATCGCACCGGCGCGGCGCAAGCCCCTGGTGTGACAAAAACGCACAGTGTTGTAAAAACAACACAGGTCGCCGCCCGGCAGCGCCCCACCCGATCCTACGGCATTTCCTGCGTCCCCTTCGCTCGGGCCGAATCCGGCATCGTTGTGGCGGGTAACGCATGGCAGTGGTGGGGCAACGCTGCGGGCATCTACGCGCGCGGCCAGACGCCCGAACCCGGCAGCGTGCTTACATTCCGCGCCAATGGTCGCATGCGCATGGGCCACGTCGCGGTCATCGCCCGCGTGGTCAATCCCAGGGAAGTGCTGATCGACCATGCCAACTGGCCGAGTGGCGGCGGGCGTGGCGGCGTGTCGCAGGCAATCCCCGTGGTGGACGTGTCGGAAAACAACGACTGGTCGGCGGTGCGCGTCGGACTGGGCAACGACGGCAATTTCGGCTCCGTCTACCCCACCTACGGCTTCATCTACGACCGCCCGGATACCGGCACCATCGAGGCCAATCGCAACGCCACCGCCCAACAGGTCGCGCAGCTCAATCCGGCGCCGAGGGATCTGCGCCAGTCCGCAATGCGCCCCGCGCGCCAATACGAAGAAGTCGCGCAGGCCCCGAAGCCCCGCCAACGGCAGGCTGGTTACTTCGTGCCCCGGAACTGAGCAGCGCAATAACGGGTTAGGCTGTCGGTTCGGCGAATATGATATGAACCGTCACCATGGACCGGAGCAGTCGGCGAATATCCCTGACCTGCGGATTGGTTGCACAGGGCAGAGAAGGTAACCTTTGATCGATCCAAAAGGTTGATCGGACAAAATCGCCAACGTGCTCAATCGCTCGATCGCGTTTCGGCCATCCGACGCGCGTTATGCACGGGGGCAAAGACGCTGTCGAAGGCCGCTTTGCGTTCTGTGAGGACGTCCATCTTGCCGTCATAGATCGCAGCAATAGCGAAGGTGTCGAAGTCGAGACGTACCGCCAATTCCAAATCTTTGCCCGTCCGTGGGTCGATTGCGTACACGCTGTTGATTGCCTCGCCGGCGTAGCCGCTGCCGAGACAAACGACTGCGCGATAAATGCCAAAATACTCGATATATCCGAGGATTAAACCAGTAAGCGGGTTAGCCCTGATCGCAACGCAGTGCAGCGGAACGCCGGGCTGTCGGCCCGCAACCAGATCATCGGCATAATACCAGCCGTAACAAGGCTCACCTGATGAATCACCCAGGTAGCTCAGGGCATCGCTGCACGAATCTACCCGAATGCCCGCCTTGTATGCCAGAGCCAGCGCGCTTTTGACCAGCGATCGGCCGGTTTCTTCGCCGCCGAACGTGAGGTTCTGTTGAAGCACTCTTTGTTGTCTCGACGTTCGAACCTGTGCCGTGGCCAGGGTCTCTTCGACGTCGATGGTTGGGTACTTTCGCTTGTACCCTTCAACGATCTCTCGGGCCTTCTTCTTGGATCCCACAATGAATTGGAACTGGTCGCCTTGCGGTGTGGTCGTGTGGACGATCTCAGGTTTCATCATAGTAAGTTCGCCACCCGGACCTATAAGGAATTCTTCGCCGGTAACTGAGACGATCTTCATTCGCAGGGCCTGGCTACCCTGGGTCTTCACCCCTATGCGCAGCACGAGGAAGCTTAGCTGCTCCACCAATCGCGCATCCCAGGTATTGCCCGAGAGATTGTTGCAGGAACGGTGAAGGAAACCCCGCACGGTCCGGCGACCGCCAATCGCTGCGGGAATTATATGTTCGTTGGAGTCATTCGACGCCACAACGTCGACGCCGCAAACTGGACAGACCACTTCCGACGATACTCCCCAAGAAACGCTATCCCGCAGATGTGGGTAACGTGCAGTCGGCCATCAAGTGTCATTGGCTCCCCCCTAAGACCCGCCTCCGCCGGCCATCGACGGGCCGCCCATCAGGGCATCGCGCGGTTCGGTAAAACGAAGCCCCAACGCCTGGGCAACCGCCGCATGGGTCGTAAGCCCGGCGTGGATGTTCAGCCCGGCGCGCAGATGCGGATCGTCCAGCAGCGCCGTCCCCGCGCCCTTTTCCGCCAGAGCCAGCACGAACGGCAGCGTCGCGTTGGTCAGCGCGAAAGTCGAGGTACGAGCAACCGCGCCCGGCATGTTGGTGACGCAGTAGTGGACGACGCCTTCCTCCACATAGGTCGGCGCCGCATGCGTCGTCGGGCGGGAGGTCTCGAAGCAACCGCCTTGATCGATGGCGATGTCCACCAGCACCGAACCCGGTCGC
>JANXMB010000040.1 GCA_025354865.1 Acetobacteraceae bacterium
GGCAGCTCTCGTTTTCATGGATAGATATCGATGATCCAAAAACGACCCCAACGAATATGAGGGCGTCGCTGGTCATGCGCCGCGAACAGATGGTTGATGATGGCCTGCAATTGACATTCGACATGGAACATTGGAACGGCATCCGTTCGGAAGACGAGCATATCGATCTGCCGATGGATCTGACGTTCGATATCGAATTGCGCCGCGCTGCCCGAGAGGAAGACGACGAAGCGGCCGATTAGGCTTTCTTCCAGCGCTTCGCCGCAGCATTCCGAGCGATCTCCGCCCGCTGTTCGGCCGACAACGCCTTAGCCCTCGCCGCCCCGCCCAACTTGCCCAACTGCGCCGCTGGGCTGGCCCGTGGCGCGTCCTCGCGGTCGTCCAGTTCCTCACCGGTCGCGATTCGCATGATCTTTACCGCTGCGCCGATCACGTCGGCGGGGCGTTTTTGCCCCTGGGGTTCTTTAGGCATCCTAGGTCCCTCCCGGCCTATCGTAATTGCTGATACCTGATAACAAATAGCCAGTGAGGCCCCCAATCAAAGTGCCGACCGTAGCGCCCTCAAGCACCTTTTCCATGGCGAGGACAATAATGGCCGGAACCAACATCACAACTGCGACAAACTGAATCGAGCGCGCGGTGAGTGATTTGTTCGACCAAATCCGCTGGAGCATGACCAGCGCCACACCTAAGGGGATAGTGATGGCAACGCCAATTTCAATCCAAGATCTAGGGTCCATGCCATGCGCTCCGATGCCTGCCGTTAAGCATAGGCATCGGCTCGGGGCATCGCTACCCCGGTCTCATTCTTGGGAATTTCAAAGTGAGGCACTACCCGCTTGCGGGAGGGGGCGCCCCCCTCAAAACCCGAACATATGATCCAACGAAAACCCACCGGCGTCGTCCATCAGCCCGTGGTAGCCGAACAACCGGCATGTGGGATCGCGCACCAGCACGTAGCCGCCGGCCCCGGCGCGTTCCAGGGCGTCGTCCCCAAAGGCGGCGTGCGGCCAGACCATTGCGGACCCGGAACAGGCCAGCGCAATCGGGGATTCCGCCAGCAAGGCACCATCCGACCCGAATAGTTGCAGCACTGTCGCCGAAACGGGATGCCATGCGGCGGAGGCAGGGTAGATCAGCACCGCGAAGCTCCGGCGCTTTGCATCGCCCAGCTTCAGAAACAACCGCGTGGACAGCCCCGGCGGCGGGCCGGAGTAGGACTGTGGCTCATCCCGATAGGTCATTGCAGTGTTGAAAATATGCGCCCCGAAGCTGGATTCCGCAGCGTGGCCGGACGTGCGGTCTTCGTAGCGAAACAGCGCATGCAGCCACCCGTCCGCGCGCCCGCCATCGCGGAAATCGTAAACCAGCTCCGCATGGCCCGATTCGATATCGATATCGTCGAAATCCATGGTCAAATCGTGATCGCGGGGCAGGCGGCCGAGGAATCGTTCCGCCACCTTGCGCCCCTGTTCGTCGAACACGTCAAGACGGATGGGCAGGTCGTTTTGCGTGGTCGCCATGGGCGTGGGTTGGAAAATGCTGCGAAACCGGGCGCGCGGCAGGATCGGGAAGGGCAACAAATAGCCGCGCCCCAATGCGGCGGGCAGGGTTGGAATGCCGGGATCGGGTTGCAGGTTGTCGCGCTCGACATTGACATGGGCAATGCGGGTGCGCGCGCCCTTGGCGATTTCGTAGCGCGGCCGGACCACGTGCCGGCCGGTCCGCACCTCGATCTGCGCCGGCCACCGCAGGCCCGGCAGCATGGCGGCGACATCCATTGCAACCGTTGCGAACGGCCCGACTGCGCGATCCAGCGTCACCGGCTGTTCGGCGCCCATGCGGTCCAGCGCCACGGTGCCGGCTGGGATTGGCACGGCGTGGCTGTTCTGTAGCCACAGGACCACGTGTTCGCCGTCCGCCGGGGCGGGCAACCCGGCGAACCGGTCCGAGGGCCAAGCATTGGCATCGTGGGTACACGACAAGGATGCCCCACCGTCGGATGCATAGGTATCGACGGCGTATTTCACCACGTCGTGCCCCGTCGCGCCGATCGCGTGGATGAACAATTGCCCGGTGAAAGCATCCAGGCCGAAGCGTTGCCGCACCGTGGCACTGTCGATCGAGAAACCGCCGGCATTGCGGGGCAAATCTTGCTCCCAGGTGGCGAGCACCGAGCCGTCGGCGCCGAATAACCGGAGCCACAGGCGCATCGGTCCGGCGCCGTAATTGGCCCAGTAATTCGCCGATACCAGCCGAGTGGACAGCCCGTCCGCATCCCGGAAAAATGCGAAATTGGTCGCGAAGTTCAGCTTGTCCAGATACTTGCCGCGCGCCGACACCATCTCGGCCGGCAGTCGGATCGCGTCCAGAGTGGTAACCGCGGCACCGGGGGGCAGCAGGCCGGCGATACGGTCGGCGATGCGGTCGGCGTCGAAGGCGGCGATCAGCACGGTGGCGGCGTTGCTCGTCGGCAGTTCGGTCAACGCGCGGGTGGTGAGCCCGGCCCGCTGCTGCCCGACTTCCTGCACATCGTGCACGAACAGGGCGTCGATCGGTGTGGGGTACAGCGCCAGCAGCGCATCGGCGATGCGATCGGGATCGTACAGCGCCACCGGGCCGGTCAGGTCGGCGTAGAGGCGGGCGATGCCCTCGGCGGCCAGCGGGTGCGCCAACGCCTTGTAGATAACATTGCCCCCCGCGCGTGCGTCGAAGGTCTGGATGTTCAGCATCTATCCGGGGTCCTGCAATCCGAGGCGGCGGCACATCTCGGCCGCCACCATGGGTGTATCGTTGAGCGGTGCGACCGGCCAGGGTGCAAATGCACCCGCGAACGGCCGCACCCGCCCCGACTGCATCATGGTGTCGATGAAGATGCCCTGCCGGCGGGATTTTCCGGGCAGCGGCGCGAACATGACCGGCGCCGATGTGGCGGCCGCTTCCGAGATCATCGACACGCTGTCCTGCGTCACCACGATCAGATCGGCCAGCGCCAACATGCCGAAATAGGGGTTATCGCCGGTGAAATCCCACACCCAGCCGCCGACCGGGGCCAAGGCGTCCCGCAGCAACGCCGTCACCGCCGGATCGGTGCGACGCGACGGGGTGACCGCGATGCCGACCCCATCCCGCCTCGCCATCGCTGCCAGATCGGCTGCCAATTTGCCGCCGACTTGGGTATCCAGCGTGTACCGCCCGTTATTCCCCCCCAGCAACACCGCCACCAAAGGCCGTTTCAGGCCGGAGAAACGCTCGCGCCAGATTTCGGCCTCGGCGGTCAGGCGCGCCGGGGTGACCCGGTGCAATGCCGTGCGGGCGACGATCACGTTCGGTCCGGTCAGCTCGTCATGGGTGTTCGCCACCACCAAATCGAATTTCCGCAGGCTCATGCGCGGGTTCTGCACTTGCACCACACGCTGCCCCCGCCGCCGCAATGCCGCGAGCACCGCGCCCGCCATGCCGCCGCACCCGATCGCCAGGTCCGGCGCCGGCGGCTGCAAAGCGTCTGCCACCACCTGCAACGGCTGGGGCCAAAAGCGCGCCGGGATGCGTTTCCACAGCCCTGCGGGTTTCAGCACGCGTAGGTCCGGCGTCAGGCCCGCAGCCTCGGCCAA
>JANXMB010000055.1 GCA_025354865.1 Acetobacteraceae bacterium
GGACGAAATCGATCCCAACATCGGTTTGAAGGACCGTTCCAATCAAGTCGCGGTTGAGTTCCGAGCGGGTAAGTTGTTGGAGGCGGCGTTGGCAAGGGCGCGGGTGGCGGCGACGGTCGATCCGTATGGTCCGAACCGGCGTTTCCTGTTCGATGTACTGCGCCGCCCTGGCGAAGAAAACGTGTTTCGTATCGATGGCAATCCGGCAACACGAAACTACCATCTGCCATTGATGCCGCTGTTGGCTGGGGATAATCCGCTCTACAACGAATCGCCGTCGAAATTCCTGCGACTGACAGACATGCAATTGTTCCTGCTGCGCCAATGGGCCGAGGGCAAATTCATCGACGAATATCGCGCCGGACTTGTCCCCGCAAATCCAAAAGCAGCGTGGCAACCTTACACAAGGGCACCGATCGTCACCGGTCGCCAGCTCGATCGCGGAGTACTGAGCAACGCCCTCGGCGGCGCCTTCTTCCCCGGCGGAGAAATCAGTTGGATCGTGCGCAATCCAGCGGTGTGGTGGGCGCCCTATCGCTTGAAAGCCGATCCGCAGTTTTTCGAATTTCAACAAACCGCCGGCCAGGAAAACGCCCTCGCCAATAGTTCCATCCCCCTCGGACCCACCTACTACATCGCTTACGCAGATAATCCGTTGTCGCTCGGCAGTAATTACGCTGTCGGTTTGCAACCGGGCGATTTGACCAAGATGGGCCCTCTGCCCTGGCAAGCCGACTTCAACGAATGCACAACGCAGGACATCGATGTAACGTACGAGGGATGGAACAAAATCGATCCGAACAATCCCGAAGATCCGGTAATGCGGCGCGAACAACAAGTCTGGAACACGATGTGGTGGCCCGCCCACCGGCCGCTTCAAGTTGCCGAATTGGTGCGAAATGCCAGCGGTAAACCGGTTGTCACCGGACCGCAGAACTGGTCCCGCGGGGTGCCGCAAACCAACGCTGGCGATTTGAAAATGGTAACCGCCTGGACCGATCTGAGTTTCGTCGTTCTGCAAAACGATGACTCGGCCGCCAATCGGCAATTCGTCGGCGTCGAGCGCGGAAAGGACACACCATGAGCACGCATGTTCTCAATCCTTTTGTCGGTAGCTGGGCCTATCGCAGCTTGTTGAACGATCCAAACGTCGACACCGCGTTCTCCGCACTGGAATTCGGCGTGGGCACCATGACGATCGCCCAAAACGAATCGGGCGCCCTGGTCGGCTCGGTTGGCGGCCCCGGTTGGCAGCTCGATCTCTACGGCGGATTCGGCTTCGGTTCGGGAGAAATGGCGCGTTTTCGCGGCACAGGATTGGTCGGCGGCGAAACCTGGATTTACGACTACTGGGCGGTCGCCGTGCCAATTTGGCAGAACAGCACACCGACCCTGCAACGGCCGGCGTTGGTCGGTTCGGTGACCCGCGTCGTCGCCCATTCCGGGGGCGTACCGGGTTCGATCTCCCCCGCCGGGGTTGTTGCGTCCATTTATGCCGTCAAGCAGGACTGATTACGACGCCGATATTGTCGTCGTCGGCGCCGGTCCTGCCGGTTGCGCGGCGGCTCTGGCGTTGCGCGGCGTCGGTCCGGGATTGACCACGATCCTGATCGACGCCCCAAGACCGGACACAACGCGGGTGGGGGAGGTACTGCCCGCCGCCGGATTTGCGATGTTGCGGCAGTTGGGCATCGACGCCGCCGTCGCCCCGGCCTGCCGCCCTGCCCCGGGCCTCGCGTCGCTCTGGGGTTCGGCGGACATGCAAGAACGTCCGGCGCTGTTTTCAATGCGCGGTGCCGATCGCCACCTGGACCGCGCGCTGTTCGATCGGTTGCTGGTGTGCGCTGCATCCGATGCCGGCGCGGTGGTGCGATCGGGGGTATCCGTTGCAGCTTCACACCCAATCGGTGCGCAGGGCGCCGGCTGGTCGTTGCTGCTCGATAACGGCGAATCCATCGTTACCAGAATGGCAATTTGGGCAACCGGCCGCCGACGCGGGTTCCTCCGACGTGTTGGCGGCCGAGCGAAGGCGTTCGATCGTTTGGCCGGCTATACGATGCGGCTCCCGGCGACCGACGACACCGATCCGCGCACTTTGCTGGAAGCGGCACCGGATGGGTGGTGGTACGCTGCCCCGCTGCCGTCGGGCGATCGGGCGGTTGCGTTCATGACCGATGCCGATATCGGGCGGACCCTTGGTGTGGCAACGACCGAGGGCTGGCGCGCGCAATTGGCAAAGACCCAATCGATCGGATCGGCCATATCCGGCGAGGAAATGCGTGCCCCGCCTACAGCCCCTTTGGGTATCCCCTTGGGCATCCACGCCGCGTATTCCAGCCTGATCGATCCCGTCTGCGGCGCGGATTGGCTCGCGGCCGGCGACGCAGCGAGTTGCTTCGAACCCCTTGCTTCCCAAGGAATCGCTCGAGCACTCCGATCCGGTTGTTTCGCCGGTTATGCTGCATTCGATATGGCAATGGGTCGTCGCGAACAGGCAACCACGCGATACGCAGCGACGATCGGGGGCGAGTTCCATCGATATCGGGCGCAACTATCCGAATATTACGCGATGGAGCAGCGCTGGCGCGACCGCCCGTTCTGGTCGCGCCGATGACCCAGCTGCCTCGGTCTCCGTTACATCGGCGGGGCGACGCCATCCTTGCCCACGGTGACGCGGGCGGCGGTGAGACGACCCTCCGCATTCTTGGCGGCGGACAGGAATACCGGAGCGCCGGGCTTGAGGTCCGCCTTCTCGGCTGGGGCGAAGGTTACGACCGGCGCATCCGGCGGCACGTGCACCGAAACAGTTCCGCCTTTGTAACCGACTGTCAATTCGCGCCCGACCGCCGCCGTGGCAACACCGTCGATGGTGCCGTTGGTCATCATGCTACCGGGTTCCAGATCCCAGGCATAATGCCCTTCCCCGGCGCCGCGCATCGCTTCGGGGAACACCAGAACCTCGATCGCCTGCAACTTACCGCCGGCACCGGTTCGGGTGGCGGTGCCGATGTACGCCCCAGCGGCGATGCTGGCCAATTCCACCTTCTTTACGGTCGCGACGGTGGCGTTTTCGGCCAACGCGACCTCCAATGTCTGGCCGTCTCGGCTGGCGATTGTCAGCGTTTGCCCAACCAGGGACACGATAGTGCCACGGATGCGGGTCGGTGGCGTGCCTTGCGCCCAGACCTGGGCACCGAACAAAGCGATAAAGCCGAGTGCTATCGCGACACGAAGCGAACGTTGAAACATGGTATCTTCCCCCTTGCGGTTCTACGGACACAGACGATGATAGACGGGTTTCAGTCCCTCGGGGGACGAATATTTATGGGCGGAGGGCATAATGGCCACAGGCGTCACCATCTACCACAATCCCAACTGCGGAACCTCGCGCAAAGTCCTTGGCATATTGCGGGACAACGGGGTCGAACCCGCAGTGATCGAGTATCTGAAAACCCCGCCCAGCCGCGCTGAAATGAAGCATTTGCTGCAACAAATGGGCATGTCGCCGCGAGAAATCCTGCGCCGGAAAGGCAGTCTTTTCGGGGAATTGGGTTTGGACGACCTGGCGAAAAGCGACGACGCCCTGTTGGATGCGTTACAATCCCATCCCGTGCTGATGGAACGTCCCATTGTGGTCACCGATCGCGGCGCTGCCGTCTGCCGTCCGGCAGAGCGGGTGCTGACGTTACTGGGCTGAACCGAAGGAGATCCGATCGTGCACCGAACCAAACGAATTGGCATCTACGTCTACGAAAATTTCGAGCCGATCGATGTCTGGGGTTTTTTGCAGAGTTTCGCGATCGCGCGTTTCCCGGGGCAGCAATACGGCGATGCCGGCCCGTATCCATTCCATATTTCGTTCATCGGCAACACGATGGCAACAGTCCATAGCTACAACGGACCGCGTGTTGCGCCGAACATGACCCGCGACGAAGCGATCAATGCCAGTTTCGATCTCTGGATGATTCCAGGCGGGCATGGCACCGAGGCCGTGCTGGAGGACGCTCAAACAATCCCTTGGGTTCTGGCAATGGATAAAATTGTCCCGATCATGACATCGGTCTGCACCGGGGCTGCGGTCCTGGCGAAATCCGGTTTATTGGACGGCCGGCCGGCCACGACAAACCATAACGCTTTCGATTGGGTCGCCAGTTTCGGGCCGAACGTTTTGTGGCAGCGGACGCCGCGTTGGGTCGATGCTGGGCGGTATGCGACGTCGGCCGGTGTCTCGGCGGGCACCGATATGGGTTTTTACCTCGTGTCGCGTTTGGGCGGGATCGACATGGCGAATGCTGCGGCCAAAGAAGCCGAATACCATTGGCAACGCGATCCGAACCGCAACCTTCCGTTCTGAATCGGGATAGATACCATGCGTGCAAACATGCAACGTCGCAGCTTTCTCCTCGGGCTTGGCACATTCGCCGTTCAGGCCGGCGCGCCACCTGCGGCGAGGGCAAACCCGAGCGAGGCGGCGTGGCGGGAATTGCGTCGGCGGCTGAATGGCGCATTGGTCATGCCGGGCGATAAAGGTTACGACGCGCTCGCGCTGCCGCAGAATTTGCGCTATAAACCCTTATCGGTACCGCAAGGTATTGCCACCGTTCGCACCACCGAACAGGTTTCCCTCTGTATCGATTGGGCGCGCCACGAAACGATCGATCCGATCGTGCGATCCGGCGGGCACTGCTATGCGGGATTTTCGACAACCACCGGCCTGCAGATCGATATGCGCGCGATGAACCGTATCGACAATGCGCGCAGCAACAAAAAATTGGCCGAGGACGAAATCGTTGTCGGCGGCGGCGCTTTGAACAAGGATATCTACGCCGCGTTGAAAGCCGTGGACGCAACAATCACCCATGGTCGTTGCACCGCCGTCGGCGCGGCCGGGTTCCTGCTGGGCGGCGGAATCGGTTTCAACATGCGCCGCCTGGGCATTGGCAGCGATGGCATGCTGGCCACCGATATCGTGTTGGCCGACAGTTCTGCAATTACCGCCTCGGCCAGCGGCAATTCGGATCTGTTCTGGGCCTGTCGCGGCGGCGCGGGCGGCAATTTCGGGGTCAACACCGCATTCAAAATGAAAGTGCATAAGGCGCCGTCCAGCCTGTGCGTGTTCAACCTGACATGGACCCAAAAGCCGGACGATGTGCTGCCGGTACTCCTCGAAACCCTGCGTAACGCGACAACCGATCTGGGCAGCAAAGTATCGGTGACGGCGCCGAGCCCTGCGGATCGGGCGAGGGGTGGCGATGTCCATGTCGCGCTTTTGGGGCAACTGGTCGGGTCGAAAGACGCGTTGCTGTCCATTCTGCGTCCGGTCCTTCGGATCGCGGCGCCGGACGATCTGAAAGCAACGGATGGGCGGCAAGGTATCTATACGATGCCGTATTGGCCGGGTCAGGCGTTTCTGGAGGAAGAAGGAAAGCCGGCCTATTATCAGGAACGATCCAGCTTCGTTCGCGGCCCCATGCCTGCCGAGAAGCTCAAGGCCGCGCTCCATTGGGCTCGGAATCTTCCCGTGCAAACCAAGGGGCCGTGCGAATTCAAATTCTTCCAGACTGGCGGAGCGGTCAACGCCTTAGCGTCCGGCGCCACCGCGTTCGTGCATCGCGACTCCGATTGGATTTTCGATATCGAAATCAACTGGTTGGTCGAGGATCCGCGCGAAACCGTCGATGCCCTGCACAAATGGCAGGACGATTTCTACACGGAGATGGAAGACGGAAAGATTACCAGTTCTTACCAGAATTTTGCCGATCCGTCGCTAAAAGACAACCAGTGGCAGACCGCCTATTACGGGCAGAATTACAGCAAGCTGCAACGGGTGAAGCAACAATACGATCGGGATTCCTTCTTTCGTTACAAACAATCCATTCAACCCGGTTGATCGGTAAGAGCCGGTCACAACACCGCCAGCACGTCTTTCGAAACCTTCGAAGCGGCAATCAAACGGTCGGCGTCTTCGCGCAACAGCAACCGTTGCGATACCAATGTCTCGGTTGCTTCGGCGACGCGGGTGGCCCATGCCGCATGGGACCCGTATCGCTCTTCGAACGAAGGCCGCGGATCGCCCGATCGAAGACGTTCCGCTGCCGTCTCGGCAAACGGCAGGCACGATCCCTGGATGGTGAAAAGATCGCCGGCCGCGTAGCCGGGAATGCGGATCGCCCAACCGGTGTGGGTGGCAATCGGCGCCGTCAGCAGCGGGTGCCGTAAGCCGCCTTTGCTGTTGCCATCGGCATCTACCGCCGCAACAAGAACAGTATAAGGCGCGCCCTCGATCGGCGGTTCGACCGAGTGATCGCGCAGGCGCAACTCGTTCAGGACATCGGGGAAATCGACGCCGGGGATACGCGGAAATTGCGCCTCCGCCTCCTCCCGCTCCACCAGCGTCCCCGCCGCTCGGGATTGGAAACAACTGGCCGGTGGGGCAATGCCTTTTTCCACCCATTCCGTCAACGCAATCAGCAATGCCCGCATATAGGAACTGTAACCCAGCGGATTGCCGGGTAATTGGGTGACTTGTTTGGCGGGGGGTTTGTGGACCGCGTGTTGGATGCCCGACGCCATGAACAGGCGCACATTTTCGGGCATTGCCGTATCGTTACCGGCATGGTCTGTCGCGACCAGGGACGCGCGCCCCACCCATAAATCCGAATCCGTATCCAAATGGATAATTTTCGGCGCGACCCGAGCAGCGATTGCCCGGCGCAATATGCCGTCGGACCGGCCGCCGATCGGGTCGTGCAGAACCGGATAGGTGAACGGGAATTGGTCGTCGAGGTAGGAATGATCCTCGTGCTGGCGCGCGTAGCGTCCTGGTTGGGCAAACGCATAATCGATGTAGGTGCGACGCGAACCGCCGACGACCGGAAAAATCGCATCGAAGATCGGGCCGCCGTTGGGGCCGCGATTGAAGCCGAGATGCACGAAATCGCGCAGGACTCGGCCGCTTTGGGAAATGCCGAAGCCGACGGTGTGGCGGATCGATCCGCCCAACGGATTGTCGGGTCCGTGCTGCCGAAGAAATGCCACCAGATCGCGGATCGCGGCAAATCCAATGCCCATCACCGCCGGATCGCGCGCGGGATAGACGAATTCGAAAATCGCGCCTCTGTCGAATCCGGCCACGCTCGGGCGCACGATCTCGATGTGCTGATCGTCGATATAGCGCCACGACAAGCCGGGCGGGGTGGCGCGCGGGTCTTTTTCCCGCTGACGGACGGTCAGGCTGGCCTTGCCGGGGTCGAAATCGGCAACCGGGTAGGACAGCGTGGCAACGAAACGATCGTCGGACAGCACCTGCACGAAGGCATCGCCGGGTCCGCCGGTTTCTTCCGCAATGAACTCGTCGCGGTTGATGCCGACAATCGGGCCATCCGGGTTTGTTGCGATAGGAAACCGAGCATCGAGACGATCGGCACCGGCTGGCACACCGGTTTGCCAGGCGCTCCAGACAACCGAAAAACCGTGGCGCATCAGGAACCCGTTGCCGGCATGTTCGGCCGCAACCGGCCGGTTCCCGTCGGCCCCGAGGTTCAGGCGGGTCAGCGCGACTTTGTTTCCGCGATTGGGCACATCGTACATCAACCAGCCGTTGCCCTTGGCGGTATCGATCGGTTTCAATAACGAAAAAGCCGACTCGTAGGTGACCATCCCCCGCGCATCGCGCGGCGCCCGACCGATATTCACGATACTGGCATTGCTCGGATGCGTCGGGTTCAGCGCACCGTGCACGACACCGCTGAGGCATTCGTAAGCGCCGACACCATCGAACACCGTACCGCCGAAAACCGGCGAAAGCCGTTCACTGACCTCGATCCGCAGAATGCTGCCGGGTTGCGTCGCCATGGTCCGTTTCCTCGTGCTTCTTATCGGCCTCTCGATGCGGCGATTCTGCGCGCGGAGCAAGCCCAAGGACGGAATACAATCGCATCGACGGCGGCCACGCCGCGACAATGGCAGCGCGCGCCACGACCAAACCGGCAAGCCCCGCCAGCAGCAGAAGGATGCTGGCGGCCCAAGCCAAGCGCAAAGCCAACGCGCGGGTCGGTGCGGCCGATGCCGCACTCAGGCGGTCCATCGCCGTCGGACCGGGTGGGACCGGCAACATCGGCTGCGGCTCCGGGGCCGCCGTCGGTTCGAGGGGCGGCGGTTCGAGGGGCGGCGGTTCGGGGGGCGGCGATTCGGGCGTTGGGTCCACCGGCACGGGCACCCACCGATGCTCGCACCGCGCGCACCGGGTTGCTCGGCCGGGACGGAGCAGCCTGTCCTCGACATCGTAGGCTGCTTCGCAGGTGGGGCAAACGATACGCATATGTGCCGGAATTCGATCCACTTCCAATTGCATGAATGTGGCGGAACATTCGGCTAAGTTGCAACGCCTTTTTGATCTCCCCGTGACAGCTGCGCCTCGGTCAGGTCCCGAGGCGGTTAATGCGACCGGCCGTCATCCCGCCGTCGATCACCAACTCCGCCCCGGTCATATGGCTGGACAGATCGGAGCACAGGAACAGGATTCCATCGGCGATTTCGCTGGCTTGCCCCGGCTTTCCGATCGGGACGGATGCCGCAGCGATCTTATCCGGATCCAGCGGCGCGTTGGCCCCCGGCGGTAGCTTGCCCCAAATCGGGGTGGCAATGATGCCGGGATGCACCGAATTCACCCGGATGCCGTCATTGGCCTGGGCGCATTCCAAAGCCATCGACTTGGCGAACAACCGCACCGCGCCTTTGGTGGCGCTGTAGCCCGCCAGTCCCGCCGATCCGCGCAACCCGGCGACGGACGACAGCATCACCACCGAACCGCCATTGCCAGCGCGGCGCATCGCCGGAATGCCGTATTTGACCGTCAGAAACACGCCATCGACATTGATCGCCATCTGCCGGCGCCAATCGGCCAGCGACATGTCCAACACCGAGCACATAATGCCGATACCGGCGTTGGCTACGAGGAAATCGAGGCGCCCCAGACCCTCGGCCGCTGCGATCGCCGCAGGCCAGCCGGCTTCGTCGGTGACATCGTGGTGCAGGTAGATGCCGCCGACCTCGGTCGCGAGTGCCCGCCCGGCCGCGTCGTCCAGATCGGTCAGCACCAATTTGGCACCTTCCCGCGCCAGCGTCCGCGCCGTAGCAGCGCCAATGCCGGATGCGGCGCCGGTGATGAGGCCGACCTTATTTTCGAGCAAAGCCATGACTTTATCCTATTATAGGTCGGTTGGACGCCGATGCGGTCTAAATACCCGAGAGGTCGAACACGCCGTCCAGCACGACAAGCCGACGCTGGAACAGCCAGACGCCATCGGTTCGGGCCAGGGTGCAATCGTAACGACCGGGCGGTCCCATCCGGGTTTCGCCATTCCGCGTGAGGATGTTGACCAGATAGCACGTCGCCCGCGCAATATCGCCGTCCACCGCAATCGCAAAATTGGTCAGGATATGGCGCAACTGCGCGCCGCTGGCCTGGAAGGCGGAGAATCGTTCCGCAAACGCGCGTATCTCGGCGGTGCCGGTCTTCACCCCGACCACCGGGCTTTCCATCGACGCAGTGGCGGTAAAACAGCTCACGACGCCATCGACATCGCCGCTATCCAGGGCCGTGGCGTAGCGGATGAATAGATCCTGGATCGCCATCCGGTCTTCGATCGCTGTTGGCACGCCCATCCCTTTTCAAATGCTCGTTGGGTTCGGCATTCCATCGAACGGCAGGCCTGTCAACGATCCCGGCCGGGACGGGTTCAGCCCACGAGGCCCCGGGCGATCCCGATGATGCGATGGGCCTCGCTCCATAAATCGTAGGGGCCGAGATCGTCCATCGAGGCCCATTGCACTTCGGACACGTCCGATCCGGCGACCGCTTCCCCGCCTTCGTAGCGGGCGGCGAAGTCCAGGATGGTGTAATGGAAGCGCACGCGATCGTCGGCATCTTTGCGGATGGTATCGACATAAGCGCAGAAATGCAGATCGCCGACGGTCAGCCCGGTTTCTTCCTGCAATTCCCGTCGCGCGGCATCCTGGCAGGTTTCGCCGACATCCTGCGCGCCGCCCGGTAGGGTCCAACTGCCGATATTCGGCGCCTTGCCGCGACGGCACAGCAGGACCTCGTGCCCTCGGATCACCACGATCCCGATGCCCACGATCGGGCGAGGCGGATATTCCCGGTCGCTCATTGTTTGGCCGGTTCGGGCACGGGATCGGCGGGCTTTTCTGCCGCCTTCAGGTCGTCGATTTGGGGCACCAGCGCAGCCTCTTTCCAGGAACCGAGCTGATACAACCACCCGCCGAGCTTCTTGGACAGGGCGGCAGCTTCGGCCTCGGCCTTGCCGGTGCCGGTAGCGGTCAGGCTCACCCAGATATCCTTGTCGGCTTTGAAGACCGTCGCGGTCAGCGTCAGCCCGTCGTCGGTGGCGAACACCCCGGTTCCCAGCTTCTCGCCGATCGGGTCGGTTGCCGGACGTACTTCCTGGAAGGTGGTGGATTCGAAGGCGCGCGACACATCCTCGATCTTATAGTCTTCCAGCTTGGGGTGCTCGGCGGGTTCCTTCAGGACCAGCTTGTCGCCCTCCCGGCCGAAGACCAGCTTGCTGTCGCCGCGCGTCGCGACCACGGACACGACACGGCCATGCGCGACGTTGACGACATCGCGGTCGAGCCATTGGGCCGGGTCGTGATCGACTTGCAACGCGCCTTCCGCCAACCATGCTTGGTTCTCGTTCGGGCGGCGGACATAGACCTGCTCGTCCACCTTGCCCTGCGTGCGCATGCGGCGATGGCCGGTAATGACTTCCAGGATCGGTTTGCCGTCGGTATCGACGACCCGCAACAGATGGGAATTCGCCTCGGCCTGGGTCGGATCCTCCACCCCCAGACGGGCGAAGGACGCGGGATCGCTGGTGCGCGGTTCGACCAGGCGCAATTCGGTCAGCGCCGTCAACATCGCGTGCAGCTTGGTGTCGCGCACGGGATAACCGGCACGATCCGCCAGCCCCCATCTCCCGTCTTTCAACGCGACGACGGTCGGTTTGCCCTGGAAGATGACCTCAATCCGAGCCGCCTTTTGCAGCTTGGGCGCCAGTCCGGGGAACATGGTCTGGCCGGCATCGACGGCTTTCTGCTCCTGCGGAAGGGTGCGCGATCCGAAATACCAACCGCCGCCAAGCGCCATGCCGGCCGCAACGACCAGCATGGAGAGGGAACGATTGTTCATGCCCTAGCCCTCGCCCGGCGTCCACGCTGTATGAGCGCGAGGGAGATGGCGAGAACGGCGAGAAGCGCCGGCACCAACACGATGTTCAGCATCCGCAGGTTATTTTGCAGGCGGGAGATATCGCGATTCAGCTCCAGTTGCACCGCCCGCAGTTTCTGTCGGGTCTGCACGATGTCGGTGCGGGCCGCGTCGATCGCCGCGCGTTGCTCCGGTGTGACGACGGCTTCGGACTTGCCTTTGCCGTCGGCTTCGTCGCCGCCGGAGCGTAGCGTGCGCAACTGCTTCTCCACCTCCTCCAGGTGTTTCTGCAGCGCCTGCTCGGTTTGCCGGTAGCTGGCTTCTGCGTCGCTTTGCATGCGGGCGATCACCGCGAACGGGCGGGTGGTTTCGCCGCGCGAGCGTAGGCCGATCAGCGCATCGCCGCCGGCCAGGGTGCCGATCAGGTTGGCGACGAAGGGGCCGTTATCGGCGAAGGGGGTCGCGGTCGGCTGGCCGAAGAAATCGGCGACCCGCACCCAGTAGCGATCCGCCAGGATATCGGTGTCGGCCACCACCACCATGTTGGCAGGCCCGTCGGTCGCGGCTTTGTGAGCCGGGAAGTTGTCGGGCCGCTTCTGATCGGCTGCCAATTCCGGCGGGCCAGCGAAGGCCGATTTCAGCACGCCGCGCACCCGAGCGGCGATGACGCGGGGCTTACCGTCCGGTTGGAAGGCGGCGAGGATTTTCGACGGCTCCGGCATCCGCAGCTTTTCGGTCGGCACCAACGCCGAGCGGGGGCTGGTGGTCAGCAACGGGGTGAACTCGATCGCGGCGCCCTCCGCTTTGCTCAGCGCGCCGGGGGACGCGACGTTGATCGTCTTCAGGTTGGCGGTCGCGGGATCGTTCTGGGCGATGCCGTCGCGAATGCCGAACCATGCGACGTAGTTCACCGATTGCAACCGCTCATCGGCGCCGCCCCGAACCCGCCACGCACCGGTCAGATCGCCCACGGCCTGGGTCGGATCGAACTGAATGCCCCAGGCGTCGAACAGTTTCTTCAGGTCGGAATGAGCATCGGTCGTTGGCATGCCGGTGGGGTTGGGAATGGCGGCGGCGGCCTCGCTCCAGGGATCGACCATCGCCATCAGCCGCCCGCCGCGCATCACGAACTGGTCGATCGCATACAGCGTGGCCTCCGGCATGTTGGTCGGCGGTTGCGCGACCAGCAGCACGCCGATATCGGCATCGATGACCTGCGCGTCGGTCGGCACGATCTTCACCGTGTTGGTCTGCCGCAGCAGCACGTCGGACGCATAGGGCTGCCCGGCGTTGCCGCCTTGCTGCCGCGCCATCATCATCGCGCGGGGATCGCCTTCCATGGGCAGGGCGGTCATCAGCCCAACAATCGGCCGTTTCGGGTTCGACAGCTCATAGACCAGCTTCGTCAGATCGTATTCCAGGAAGCGTTCCCGCTCGGCCTGGAAAAAGGCGATCGTGCGTTCGTCGTCTTCGAGGTTGGATCCGACCAGGCCGAACCAAACCTGCTCACCCCCCTGATCCACCGGCACCCCTTGCAGCCCGTACGCCATCGCTCGGTCTTCGGTGTCGCTATAGGGTTCGGGATCGTAGAATTCGATCTTGACCTTGCCGTTCGATAGCGACGCGTAGTTGCGCAGCATCTCCCGCACATGGTCGGCGAAAGTGCCGTAGGACGGCACGGAGGCGCCCAACTTGCGGGAGTAGAACAGCCGCAGGACGATCGGCTCCTTCAGTCCGGCCAACACCTGCTTTGTCCCGTCGGAGAGCGTATAGAGCCGGGATTCGGTCAGATCGACCCGCACACCGTCCAGGCGCGCATCGGCGAAAAGATTGATCCCGACGACGATGCCGGCGGCCGCAACGACCCCGACGATGGAGAACCACAGACGGCGCATCGGATCAGTCCGCCTTCCGTTGTTCGACCAACACCGTGTTCACGAAAAGCCAGAACCCGATGAAGCTCGCGAAATAGACAAGGTCGCGGGCCGAGATGACGCCGCGGGTGAATGCCTGGAACCGTTCGAGAATCGCGAGACGTCGCGCGATCTCGGCCAGTACAGGGGTGTTTTTGGACAGGAAGTCGGTCACCAGCGAATAGGACGCGACGGTGAACACGAAGCAGATGGCGACCGCGAGCACGAAGGCGATGACCTGATTGCGGGTAGCGGCCGACATCGCCGCACCGACCGCGAGGAAGGACCCGGCAATCAGCATCGCCCCCAGATAGCCCGACGCGATCACTCCGTTGTCCGGGCTGCCGAGATAGTTGACCGTCAGGATGAACGGGAATGTCAGCAGCAGGGCGATCCCGCAGAACAGCCACGCGGCTAGGAACTTGCCCACCACCGCCTGCCAGATCGTGATGGGCAGCGTCAGCAGCAGTTCGATGGTACCGAGCCGCCGTTCCTCCGCCCATAGGCGCATGGTGATCGCGGGGATCAGCAGCAGGAACACCCAGGGGATGAAGGTGAAGAACGGGTTCAGATCGGCCTGATCGCGCTCGAAGAAATTGCCCAGGTTGAAGGTCAGCGTGCCTTGCAGCGCCAGGAAGATGACGATGAAAACGGTCGCAACGGGTGTGGCGAAATAGGCCGCCAGTTCCCGATCGGCGATTGTCACGATGTTGCGCATGGTCAGGCCGCGTCCTTCATGCCGGTCGTCAGCAGCCGAAACACATCGTCCAGCTTGCCGGAGGGGTGGCGCTGCGCCAATTCCGCCGGCGTTCCGTCCGCCACGATCCGGCCGTTGGCGATCACGATCGCGCGGGAGCAAACGGCGTCCACTTCTTCGAGGATGTGGGTGGAAATCACGATGGCCTTTTCCGGCGCCATCTGCTGGATCAAGGCCCGCACCTCGTGCTTCTGGTTCGGATCGAGGCCGTCGGTCGGCTCGTCCAGCACCAGGACCGGCGGGTTGTGCAGCAGCGCCTGCGCCAGCCCGACCCGGCGCTTGAACCCCTTGGACAGGGTTTCGACCGGTTGCAACCGCACGCCTTGCAGGCCGGTCAGGCCGATCGCATGAGCGACGCGGTCGTCGCATTCCGACCCCGTGTAGCCGCGAATTTTGGCGCAGAATTTCAGGAAGCCGGCGACGGCCATTTCCGGATAGGTCGGTGCGCCTTCCGGCAGGAAACCCAAAGCGCGCCGCGCCGCCACAGCCGCTGTCTGCACATCCTGGCCACAAATGCTGGCCCTGCCGGCGGTCGGGATCATGAACCCGGCGAGCATGCGCATGGTGGTCGATTTGCCGGCACCGTTGGGGCCGAGGAAGCCCAGTACCTCGCCCTTGGCGACGGTGAACGACACATTATCGACTGCGACAAAGCTGCCGAAGCGCTTGGTCAGGCCGGCGATCTCGATAAGTGTTTGCGGCTGTTCGGTTGTCACACCGCGCTCCCCCATCGTGGTTTCCGGTCCCTCGGGGGAATAGCCGATGTGGCGCGCAATGCAAGCGGGTGCAGTGCAGTGGTTAACGAGGTTTAATCCGGGGGCAATTTCGCCGCCAGCACGACCCCCACCCCAAGGTCACAGCGTCGCGAACAACGTCTCCGTCGGATAGGCTTCCGGCACTAACCCTTGCTCCGCCGCGTAACGCACGCAGACTTCGAACCCCGGACGGTTGGCCTCCAGGCCGTACGGCAAGGGGTCGCCGCCGATCAGGGAGCGGAATTGCTCCTCCGAACTGGGTTCCGTGGCTGCTGCCTTGGCATCGACGAACAGGCGGAACAACGCCTCGGCCAGCCAGGGATTCGCGTCCAGCAAGGCCGTTTTCACGCAAATGACGTGGTTCGCCGGGTAGATGCCGGTCTTGCGATACCAAGCCGCCGCTGTGGCATCGGGATCCGCAAACACCGAACGGATTCCCGCCGGATCCATACCCAGCAGCGCGACGCCCGCATCGATCTCGCCATTCAGCAGCATCGTGCGCAAATCCTGGTCGGGCCGGATGCGCTCGACATTCGGCGGGTCGGGGTATTCGAGCAAATGCGCGTCCTCGGCCGTGACCCAGGTAATATCGCGGTGATCGACCCCGTACTCGTCCAGCAAGATGCCCCGCAGCCACACCCCGGTCGTCTGCGAAAACGCGCGGACTCCGATCCGCTTGCCCTTCAAGTCCGCCGGTCCGCGCAACGCGGAGCCTACGGGGCACATCAGCGATCGATGGTGAAAGCCTCGGAACACCACCACCGGCAGCGCGGTCAGTCCTTTATTATAGAAATGCGCCTGCGCCAGCGTGGTGACGGCAATCTCGCACAGATCGAAATCGCCGGTGCGGACCATGCGGCGGAAGGCGCGGGTGATCGGCTCGACTTCCTCGAGGTCGAACGCCACACGGTCCGACAACGTCCGCCCGTCCTTCAGCGCGACGGTATGGGGGTAGCTGGCAAAGGCCGAACGCAGACGGAGCATCAGGCTTCCTCCACCGTCGGGTAGATGTCGGCACCGTAGTATTTGCGGAATTGCCCGATCTGGTCGGGCGGGGGCGGCGCATACACGCATTTTTTCGAGACGAACCGCCCGCCCATGAGGCGATTCATCTTCACCGCTGCCTCGCCCAGCTTCACCAGATTGACGATGCCGTTCAGGATCGGCACGCCTTCGGGGGTTGCGTGGATGCCGGCGGCCGCCAGCAACGCCATGACCACGCCACCGGCAGCGATCACGACCTCGGCCCCGGCATCGGTGTTCTTTTTCGCGGCTTCGTTGAACTGGGCGACGACGCGATCCTGCGCCTCCCCCGGTTCGAAGGCGGCGCCGAGGTCGGTCAGACGGTCCACTTTCATGCGGTTGACGGCGGCGAAGCGGTCGCGCAGGCCGTAGCGGTAGACATTCTCGACGATGCGCGGGGTGAATTTCTCGTTGATGGTCACCAGCGAGAAATTGGCGCCCATCATGCAGGCCATATGCAGCGCCGATTCGCATAAGCCGAGCACGGGGATGTCGGTGATTTCGCGGGCTTCGCGGAGGCCGGGGTCGGCGATGTTGCCGATCAGGAAGGCGTCGTAACCCTCCCGCGTGGCGCGATGGACGTTTTCCAGCACCTCGCCGGTCTCCAGATACTCCAGATAGCGGTACTGATCGCCGGTGCCGCCGATCTTGGTTATGCCGTGGGCGTGGATCTCGGTGCCCTCATCCTTGGCGTTGTTCAGAATGGACCGCAGAACGGCCGGATAGCCGCCCCATTCGGTCTGGCGGGACATGCTTTGGTACCAAAGTTTCATCGTCGGCTCCCTCGCTTCGCATCAAACTAGCGCGGGTTCGCGGGGACCGGCTATAAGCGGGCGGTAGAAGAAATTAAGGGGCTCGCGATGGTCTGGGGTTTCCGGGTGCTGACTCGGGCGATGGCGATTCTGGCCGTATCGGCCATAGGGGTGCGGGCGCAGACGTTGACGATCGCCTCGTCCGCGCCGGTTACCAGTATGGACCCGCATTATCACACGCTGACGCCGAACATCTCGGCGCACGGGCACATCTTCGACCGGCTGATCGATCAGGATGCGGCCGGCCGCATGATTCCCAATCTGGCCTTGAGCTGGACCTTGCGCGACGATCGCACCTGGGAACTGAAACTGCGGGACGCGAAGTTCCACGATGGCTCCGCCTTTACCGCCGAAGACGTGGCCTACACTTTGGCGCGCGTGCCCACGGTCAAAAACAGCCCGGCGTCGTTCCAAATTTACACCCGCGCGGTGATCGGGACCGAAATCCTGGACCCGCACACGATCCTGCTGAAAACCGCCGCCCCCTACCCGTTGCTGCCGCAGGATTTGCTGCAAGTCTTCATGCTCCCCCACAAACTGGGGGCGGAGCCGGCGAACGAGGACTTCAACAACGGCAAAAACACCATCGGCACCGGCCCCTTCCGCTTCGTGTCCTACCAACCGGGCAGCCGCATCGCGTTGGATCGGAACGACCTGTATTGGGGCGCGAAGCCGCACTGGGCGCATGTCGATTACCGCCTGATCAGCAACGAGGCCGCGCGCACCGCGTCGCTGCTGGCCGGCGATGTCGGTATCATCGAATTCGTGCCCCCGGCCGATCTGGCGAAGCTGCGGCAGGACCCGAAGATCGTGCTGTCGGAAATCGTGAGCAATCGGTCCATCTATCTGTGGTTGGACCACGCGCACGACGGTACCATGCCCGAGGTGACCGGCCCCAACGGGGAGGTTCTGCCGAAGAACCCGCTGAAGGATCTGCGGGTGCGCCAAGCGCTGTCGCTGGCGATCAATCGGGCGGGGATTGTCGATCGGGTGATGGAGGGTGCGGCCATCCCCACCAAGCAATATCTGCCGCCGGGGAACAGCAACCATGTCAACGACCTGCTGCCCGATCCCTACCAGCCCGACCGCGCGAAACAACTGCTGACCGAGGCGGGCTTCCCCAACGGCTTCCGCATCGTCTTGCACGGACCGAACGATCGTTACGTGAACGACGCCAAGATCGTCCAGGCGGTCGCGCAGATGTGGCAGCGCATCGGTGTGCAGACCACCGTCGATACGATGCCCTGGAGCAGTTACGCCACCCGCGCCGGCAAACAGGAATTCGCCGCTTTCCTGTTGGGCTGGGGTGTGAATAGCGGGGAGGGCACCAATCCGCTCCGCGCGCAGATTGCGACCTGGAACCCCGAACGCGGCCTGGGCACCGCCAATCGCGGGCGTTATTCCAACCCGGCAGTCGATGCCTTGCTGGACAAGGCGATGACCACGATGGACCGGGGCGAACGGGATAAAATCGTCCTCCAGACCATGAAGCTGGCCATGAACGACGTGCCGGCGATCATGTTGCATTTGCAAAAGAACATCTGGGCGACCCGCAAGGGCCTTACTTATGTCGCCCGTGTCGATGAGGAAACCCGAGCAACGGGCGTGATGGAGAGCAAACCCTAGTGTTTACATGGTTGCTACGCCGGTTGTTCCAGGCCTGCTTCGTTGTGCTGGCGATGACGATTATCGTTTTCATCGGCGTGCATGTCATCGGCAACCCCGTCGATATCCTGATTTCGCCGGAAGCGGATCAGGCGGAACGGGCAAAAATCATCGCAGAAATGGGGCTCGATCGGCCGTTGTGGCAGCAGTACGCCTATTTTCTCGGTGGCGCGCTGCACGGCGACCTCGGGCGTAGTTTTGTCTTCAACGAGCCGGCCTTGAAACTGATCGGCGGCCGCATGCCGGCGACGTTGGAACTTGCTGTCACGGCGGTGCTGATGTCGATGTGCTTCGGCATTCCCCTGGGCTTGTATGCCGGTCTGAAGCCGAACGGCATCCTCGGGCGCGTTATCATGAGCGGCAGTATCCTCGGCTTCTCCCTGCCCTCGTTCTGGGTCGGGCTGATGCTGATCATGACCTTTGCCGTGCAACTCGGCTGGCTGCCCAGCACCGGGCGCGGCGAAACGGCGGAGATTTTGGGCGTCCGCTGGTCGTTCCTGACCTGGGACGGTTTGCGCCACATGGCGATGCCCGCGCTCAATCTGTCATTATACAATATTTCGCTGGTACTGCGCCTAACGCGCGCCGGGGTTCGTGAAACCCTACCCATGGACTACATAAAATTCGCCCGCGCCAAAGGCCTGTCTCCCGCTCGGGTTATTTTCGTGCATGTGTTGAAAAATATCATGATACCGGTGGTCACGGTGCTGGGCCTGGAACTGGGCACGACGATCGCCTTCGCCGTGGTGACGGAAAGCGTTTTCGCGTGGCCGGGCATGGGCAAATTGATCATCGACAGTATCAACGTGCTGGATCGCCCGGTGATCGTTGCCTACCTGATGATGATCGTGCTGATTTTCATCACGATCAATCTGGTGGTCGATATCCTGTACACGGTGCTCGATCCCCGCGTGCGGTTGGAGACGAAAGCCTGATGTCCGAAACCGCCGTCCCGAACCACCCGGTCGAGGAATCCCCGTTCCGCCGTTTCGTTGCCGAATTCGCGGCATCCAAAGTCGCGTTGTTCGGTCTGGCGGTGTTCGTCCTGATCGCGCTGTTGGCGATCTTCGCGAACTGGATCGGGCCGCAAAATCCTTACGATCTGGCACAGCTCGACATCATGGACGGGCGCTTGCCGCCGGGTAGCAAATCGGTGGCGGGCTACACCTATCTGCTGGGCACCGACGACCAGGGCCGGGACATGTTCTCCGGCATGCTGTACGGCCTGCGGATCAGTCTGGCCGTCGGGGTCGGTTCGGCCATTTTCGCCGCCTGCGTCGGAACCACCCTCGGCCTGCTCGCAGCGTTCTTCGGTCGCCGGATCGACACGATCGTGATGCGCGTCGTCGATTTGCAATTGTCCTTTCCGTCCATCCTCGTTGCGCTGATGATCCTCGCGGTTTTGGGCAAGAGCGTGACGAACGTTGTGCTGGCCTTGGTCATCGTCGAATGGGCCGGCTACGCGCGCAACGTGCGCGCCATTGCGATGGTGGAACGCAAGCGGGAATATATCGAAGCCGCCGCCTGCCTTGCCTTGCCCTGGCGGCGCATCGTGTTTCGCCATTTGTTGCCGAACTGCCTGCCCCCGCTGATCGTCATCGCAACGCAACAGGTCGCGCGGGCGATCGCGTTGGAGGCGACCTTGTCCTTCCTGGGGCTCGGCGTTCCCATCACCGAACCCTCGCTCGGTCTGCTGATCGCGAACGGGTATCAATACATGCTGTCGGGCAAATACTGGATCAGTTTCTACCCCGGTCTGGCGCTGCTTGTAACGATCGTATCCATCAACCTCGTCGGCGACCATCTACGCGACGTGCTCAATCCCCGGCTGAAACGATGACCGCCACCCTGGAAGTGCGCAATCTGCGCACGCATTTCTTCACCCGAGCCGGCGTGGTCAAAGCGGTGGACGACGTATCGTTCAGCGTCGAGCGGGGGCAGGTATTGGGGCTGGTCGGCGAATCCGGATCGGGCAAATCGGTCACCGGGTTTTCCATCATCGGCCTGATCGACCCGCCCGGCCGGCTGGCGGGGGGATCGATCCTGTATCAGGGGCGCGATCTGGCGAAACTGGACGAGCGGGATATGCGCCATCTGCGCGGCAACCGCATCGCAATGATTTTCCAGGACCCGATGATGACGCTGAATCCGGTTCTGCGCATCGATACCCAAATGATCGAGGCCGTGCAGGCTCACATTAAAACATCCAAGGCCGAGGCCCGCACCCGCGCCCGCGACGCCCTAGGCATGGTCGGCATTCCCAGCCCGGAGGAGCGGCTGAATTCCTATCCGCACCAGTTTTCCGGCGGCATGCGCCAACGCGTCGCCATCGCCATCGCGCTGCTGCACAATCCCGACTTGCTGATCGCCGACGAACCCACCACCGCGCTGGATGTCACCATCCAGGCGCAGATCCTGGCCGAGGTCCAAAAACTCGCGACCGATCACGGCACCGCCCTGCTCTGGATCACCCACGACCTGTCGGTCATTGCCGGGTTGGCGGATCGCATCGCCGTCATGTACGCGGGGCGGGTCGTCGAAACCGGGGAAGCCGCCGATGTCCTGGACCGCCCGGCGCATCCCTACACCCACGGCCTGATCGGCAGCGTGCCCAGCCGCAACAAGCGTGGCGATCGGCTGGCGCAAATTCCCGGCATGACCCCCAGCCTGTTGTCGCTGCCGGCCGGCTGCGCCTTTCGCGGCCGTTGCGCCCACGCATCCACCGCCTGCGAGCAGGAACCGCCCGTCGCCGAACCGACCGCAGGGCATGCGGTGCGATGCTTCCATCCGATCCAGGGTGCACCGGCATGATCGCGGAATTCCTCTGGGGCATCGTCGAATTCATGCTCGATTTGCTCAGCTTCGGCATCTTCGACAACTGGCTCGATCGGCGCAAAAAGCGCAGCGGCGACGCACAACCAACATCGTATTGGGATCGGGAGCCGGGGGCGTGAGCGAACCGATCATCGAACTGCGCAACGTATCGAAGCGTTTCGGCCCCACCTACGACGCCGCTGCTCGGCTGACCCGAGAAATCGCCAGCCGTTTCGGCCGTACCCCGAAAAGCGAGACCGTGCATGCGGTGGACAACGTCGATCTGACGGTCTCCCGAGGGGAGGTCGTCGGCCTCGTCGGGGAATCCGGCTGCGGCAAATCCACCCTCGGGCGCATGGTCGCCGGCATCATGCCGCCCTCGGACGGCCAGATCCTGTTCAAGGGCCGGGATATCGCGTCGCTGCCACCGGATGCGGTGAAGGATGCGAAACTCAAGGTCCAGATGATCTTCCAGGACCCCTACGCCTCGTTGAACCCGCGCCTGCGGGTCGCGGAAATCGTCGGCGAGGCGCCCCGCGTGCACGGTATGATTCCCAACGGCCAGTTCGATTCCTATCTGGATGGCCAGTTGCGCCGCGCCGGGCTGGATCCGGCGTTCAAGCGCCGCTACCCGCACCAGTTTTCCGGCGGCCAACGCCAACGCATCGGCATTGCCCGCGCGTTGGCGGTGCAACCGGAATTCCTGGTCTGCGACGAAGCGGTGGCAGCGCTGGACGTTTCGATCCAGGCGCAAATCCTGAACCTGTTCATGGACCTGCGCCGCGACCTCAATCTGACATACCTGTTCATCAGCCACGATTTGGGCGTTGTCGAACATTTGTCCGACCGGGTGCTGATTATGTATCTCGGCCGCATCGTCGAGTCCGCGCCGTCGGAGGAGATATTCGGCCACCCGAACCATCCCTACACCCAGGCGCTGCTATCGGAAGTACCGCGGATCGAGGCGCGCAAGCGGCGGTTCACCGCGATCAAGGGCGAGATACCCAGCCCAATGGCGCCGCCCGCAGGCTGCCATTTTCACCCCCGCTGCCCGCACGCGATGCCGCGCTGCGGGATCGAGGCACCGGCCCTGCGCGAAATCGCCCCCGGACACAAAAGCGCCTGCCATTTGAACGGTTAGCCCGCGACCGGCCGGCGGTTAGCGCTTCGCCGCCGGTTTCGCCGCCGGGGCCTTCTCGCCGGGGCAAACCTCGAACCCGGCAGGAACAACGTCCTTGGCGGCGGCATAGGACGACAGATCGGCCCCCGAACGCAGCGCCATCGCCTCGGCGAACATCTGACCGTCGTGCGGGCAAAGATCGCCGCCCAGCACAGTGTTGCCGGCGGAGATGGCATTCGCGAGGTCGGTGGAGTACCGATCCCCCTCCTGCTGCGCTCGTCCGCCGAAACGGCGCTTGAACCAGGCCGTGACCGCCTTGTCGTTGACGGTCAGATCGGCCTGATACCGGCCGACGAAGGCAGCCCAACGGCCTTCGTCGGTGCAATGGATCGCCAGGACACGCAGGTGGGTGCGCAACGCCTGCACCTCGAACGCAGCCTGATCGGCGGGCGCGATGCAGTGCTTCTGGGCCAGAGCGGGCTGTGCTGCGAAGGCACCGAGAAGCAGCAAGGCAGGCAGAATACGGCGCATGACGGTCTCCGGGATTGGCAGGCGGTGGTGGGATAGCCCGCCCGGCCGCGTCGCCACAACCCTAACGATGCGAACCGCGATATTAGCTCTTGCGCGAAGCCCAGTACTGCGACTGATATCGGTCAACAAAGTTGGCTTCAGGAGATCGTCCAGTGTCCGTTTCGACTGCCGCACCGCCCCCAGGCCGGTGGGTTCAGCTTTGGCTGGGCGTCCTGTGCATGGTGCTGATTGCTAATATGCAATACGCCTGGACCCTGTTCGTCGAGCCGATGCGTCAGGCGCACGATTGGAAAATCGGCGACATCCAATGGGGTTTCACGATCTTCATCGCAACGGAAACCTGGATCACCCCCTTCGCAGGTTACGCTGTGGACCGGATGCAGGCCCGCAGCGGCGCGCGGCTGATCATCACCCTCGGCGGCGTCATGGTCGGGATCGGCTGGGTCATGAACGCCTACGCCGAGACGCTGACCGCGCTTTACTGGGGCTCGGCGATTTCGGGCATCGGGGCCGGCGGCATTTACGCCACCTGCGTCGGCAACGCCGTCAAATGGTTCCCCGATCGTCGGGGCCTCGCCGTCGGCATGACCGCCGCCGGTTTCGGCGCCGGCGCCGCATTGACCGTGATACCCATCCGCTGGGTCATCGCAACCTACGGCTACAGCTCCGCCTTCCTGTGGTTCGGTCTGGGGCAGGCCGTCATTTTGCTGTTCGTGGCCCAGGTGCTGCGGGCGCCGGACCAACCGCTCGTGGCATCGCAAGCGGTGCAGCAGAAGCTCAATCAAAGCCTGAAAAGCTACACCAGCTGGGAGGTCCTGCGCTCCCCCGTGTTCTATCTGATGTATTTCATGTTCGTGTTGGATGCCGCGACCGGCCTGATGGCAACCGCGCAGATCGCGCCGATCGCCAAGGATTACGGGCTGGCGAATACCCCCATCCTGTTCGGCGCGACCGTCCTGAGCGTCGCGCTGGTGGTGGACAACGTAATGAACGGCATGGCCAGGCCGTTCTTCGGTTGGGTGTCGGACCATCTGGGACGGGAACGGACGATGGGCCTCGCATTCGCGCTCAGCGCCTGCTGTTACGCGCTGCTGACCGTTGCCGGGCACTCGCCGTGGATGTTCGTGATCTGCGCCGGGCTGATCTTCTTCACCTGGGGCGAGATCTTCAGCCTGTTCCCATCGCTCTGCACCGATACATTCGGGCCGAAGAACGCCACGGCCAACGCCAGCCTGCTCTACACCGCGAAAGGCACCGCTGCTTTGCTCGTGCCCTTCGCCAACCAATTGCAAGGCGCGACCGGGCAATGGGAGTCGGTATTCGTCGTGGCCGGCGGCGCCGCGCTGCTGGTCTCCCTGCTGGCATTGTTCGTGCTCGGCCCGCTACGGATGCGGCAAATGCGAATGGCGCGGTGACTTAATCCGCAGCGGTATGCTAGAGGCTGCGGCCATGAGCCGCGGGGAACGCTTCGCACTCGGCAGCATCCTGCTTGGCTGTCTGGTGCTCGGATTGAAAGGTGCGGCCTGGTGGCTGACCGGCAGCGCCGCACTGTACTCCGACGCCCTCGAAAGCATCGTAAATGTCGCGGCCAGCGTGGTCGCACTGGTGGCGCTCCGTTTCGCCGCATTGCCCCCCGACGCCAACCATCCCTACGGCCACGACAAAGCGGAATTCTTCGCCGCCGTGATCGAGGGTGTGCTGATCGTCGTCGCCGCCCTGTCCATCTTCGTGCACGCATGGCATGTCTGGCTCGATCCGCACCCGTTGGCGTGGCCGCTGCAAGGGCTGGCTCTGAACGCCGTCGCAACCGCGATCAACGGGGGCTGGTCGGTCGTACTGGCCACCGTGGGGCGCAAGCTGCGGTCGCCCGCGCTGATCGCCGACGGCAAGCATCTGATGGCGGACGTGGTGACGTCGTTCGGGATCGCCGCCGGGGTGGGCGTGGCAATCCTGTCGGATATGCTGATCCTCGACCCCATCATCGCCGGGCTGACCGGGTTGTATGTGCTGTGGTCCGGCATGCACATGATCTCCGGCTCCGTCGGCGGGCTGATGGATGCCGCGCCGGAACCTGCCGTCCTCGAACGAATCCGAGCAATTGTTGCCGAATCAGCGGCGGGTGCGATCGAGGCGCACGACTTGCGCACCCGTAGCGCCGGCCGCCTGACCTTCCTGCAATTCGACCTCGTGGTCCCCGGCGCGATGACCGTCGCCGCCTCGCACGAGATTTGCGATCGGATCGAGGACACATTGCGGTCCGAAATGGAACATCTGGTCGTCACCATCCATGTCGAGCCGGAGGAGAAAGCCAAGCAGCACGGCGTCTTGGTGCTGTGAGGCGTTTGGCCGCTGGCATTTTCCTGCTGTGCGCGACCGCCCAGGTCCAGGCCGCCAACCGCATCGTGTCGCTGAACTTGTGCACCGACCAATTGCTGGTGCTGCTGGCGCCCGAACGGATCGCCGCCCTGTCCACCCTCGCCCGCGACCCCGCCTTGTCCTTCGTCGCCGGACCTGCCCGCCGGTATCCGCAAATACGAGCATCGGCGGAGGCGGTGTTGGGGTTGCGGCCAGATTTGGTGCTAACCGCCAGCTTCGGCGCGCAGACGACGATCAGGCTACTGGAACGACGCGGCATCCTAGTGCGCCGGTTCGACCTGCCCGAGGATTTCGACGGTATCGCCCGCCTGACGCGAGAGGTCGCAGCCGCGATCGGCGTGCCCGAACGCGCCGAACCCCCGATCGCGGCAATGCGCGCGACACTCGGCGCCGTCGTGCCCCCGGCCCATCGGCTGACTGCCATTGCGTGGGAACCGCGCGGCTACACCGCCGCGCCCGGCAGCCTGAAAGACGCGGTCATCGTCGCGGCCGGCCTGACCAACGCCGCAACCGGCCAGCACATCGGGATCGAGGCATTGCGCCGCGCCCCGCCGGATGTGCTGATCGTCCCCGACACCCCTGCCTATCCCTCATTAGCAACCGACATGCTCGCGGCCCCGGTGCTGCGCGACATTCCGCGCCGCGCGCTGCCCCCGGCCCTGACAATTTGCGCCGGCCCGTTCACCGCGCAGGCCGTGGCGCTGCTTACCCAATGACGCTGCGATCGGCGGCGCTGCCGATCCTGTTGGCCTGCCTGTCTTTGGCAGTCGGGGACGGGACGCTCGCAAGCCCCGATTTGGCAATCCTGTTGGAAATCCGGCTGCCGCGCACGATCCTGGTGCTGGCGATCGGCGGCGGCCTCGGGTTGAGCGGCGCGACCCTGCAAGGCGCCCTGCGCAACCGCCTCGCAGACCCCGGTCTGCTTGGCATCACCGGCACCGCCGGATTGGGCACCGCCATCGTCTTCTACTGGGGCCTCGCCGCCGGCTTCGCCCCGGCGCTGCCGCTCGGCGGTCTCATGGGGGCAAGCATCGGCAGCCTATTGTTGCTGGGATTTGCCGGTCGGGCGCCGTCCGGTCCGACGTTGCTCCTCGCAGGGGTCGCGGTGTCGGCGTTGGCCTCGGCGTTGCTGGCCCTGACGCTCAGTCTCGCGCCCAACCCCTTCGCCCTGGCCGAGATCGCATTCTGGCTCTTGGGCGGGGTGCAGGATCGCGGCATCCAGCATGTTCTGCTGGCAGTGCCGCCGATCGCACTGGGCTGCGCCATTCTGCTGCGCCTGGGTCCGGGTCTCGACGCGCTCAGCCTGGGGGAGGATACGGCCGCGTCGCTGGGCCAACCGCCTGGGCGCACGCTGCGTCACGCCGCGATCGGCACCGCGCTGGTGGCCGGTGCCGCGGCGTCGGTGGCCGGCGGCATCGGCTTCGTCGGCCTCGTGGTGCCGCATTTGCTGCGCCCCTGGGTGGGGGAGCGCCCCGGCGCGCTACTGCCGGCATCCCTGCTCGGCGGCGCGACGTTGCTGATCCTCGCCGACATCGTCACCCGGTTGGCGCCATTGGTCCTGACCCAGGCGCCGCCATTGGGAGTCCTCACGGCCCTGATCGGCGCCCCATTCTTGGTCGCCGTGGTCCGACGCGGCGCATCGACGGAGTGAGCAAATGGCCCTGCAACTACGCCCCAACTGCGAATGGTGCGATTGCGATCTGCCGGCGGAGTCCACGCTCGCGCGTATCTGCACATACGAGTGCACGTTCTGCGCCGAATGCGTGGACGTCGTCCTCCGCAATGTGTGCCCGAACTGCGGCGGCGGCTTCGCGCCCCGCCCGATTCGCCCCCGCACCGAATGGCGCCCCGGCCTATCCCGCCTGCAACGCCCCGCCTCGACCGCGCGGGTACATGCGTCCTTCGATCGCGCGGAGATCGAGGCGTTCGCGGCAGAGATCGCCAGGATAGCGCCCGAGGATCGGTAGCGCCGGGTCCGGGACGCGTACGAACGCATCGCGATCTAGCCTATTGTTTGTTCGCGCGATTCAGACCTCCGGTGATTCCACCTTCGGTCATCGCGCTCTAGTGGTCAAAATCTGACGAAAAGAACCGTCAGATTCTGACCACTAGGCTTTGATTTGGTGGGCCGATTCACCTAACGCTTGGGACTCAAGCGTTAGGATCGGACCACTAGTAACCCAGCGCCAGGCCGTCCTTACGGGGTTCCGAACCGGCGACCAGACAGCCGCGTTGGCGATCGATCCAGATGGCCTGGCCGCCGCCGTGCGGGCGATCGGCTTCGACCAACTCGTGGCCCATACGGGTCAGGCCCTCGCAGACCGCGCGGGAAATGCCGCGCTCGACCTCGACCTTGCCACCATACGGGAACAATCGAGGCAGATCGATCGCTTCCTGAATATCCAGCCCGTGTTCCAGGAAATTGTGCAGGAACCAGGTCTGCCCCATCGGTTGGAAATGCCCGCCCATGACGCCGTAGGGCATCACCGCCTGTCCGTCCTTCATGACCATGCCCGGAATAATGGTATGCATCGGGCGCTTGTTCGGGGCGATGCAGTTGGGATGGCCGCGTTGCACCCGGAACCCGAAGCCCCGATTCTGCAACATTACCCCCGATTGCTCGGCCAGAATGCCGCTGCCGAAGCTCTGGAACAACGAGTTGATAAAGCTGCAAGCGTTGCCGTCCTTATCGACGACGCACAGGTAAACCGTGTCCCGATGGCGCGGCAGCACGTCCTCCCCAGCGGTCGGCAGGTCCTTCAGGGCGGCGGTGTCGGAGATCAGTGCCCGCATTTTCCCCAGATACGCCGGGCTGAGCAGTTTTTGCACCGGCACGTCCGACTGGGACGGGTCGGCCAGGAACGCATCGCGATCGCGATAGGCCAAACGCGCGGCTTCGATATGGCGATGGGCGCGGATCAAGCCGGTCGGTCCGTCGTTCGGCGACAGGCCGTCGAGCATGCCCAACAGCATGAGGACGATCATGCCGGACCCGTTGGGCGGGCATTGATAGACCTCGTGGCCTTTCCAACCGATCGAGATCGGATCGACGAACTCGGCCGCGTGCAGGCCGTTGTGGAAATCTTCTTCCGTATGCAAGCCGCCGCGCGCCCGCAAAGTCGCGACGATGTCGGCGGCAACCGAGCCTTCGTAGAAGGCTTTGGCGCCGCGCTTGCCGATGGCGCGCAGGGTCGCGGCCAGTTCGGGCTGGCGGAAGATATCGCCCGGCTGCGGCACGGTGCCGTTCGGCAGGAAGCGATGCGTCCCCTGCTTGCGCAGCTTGCCTTCCACATTCGCCCAGTCCCAAGCGACCTTGGAGTGTACCGGCCAGCCATTCTCCGCGAAGCCGATCGCCGGCTGCAACAATTCGTCCAGCCCCTTGGTGCCGAAGCGCTGCAACAAGGTTTCCCACGCGCTGACGGCACCGGGGACGGTCACCGAGTGGGCCGAGGTATTCTCAATCCCGCGAATCTGATGGCTTTCGAACCAATCGATATTGGCCGCCGCCGGGGCTTTGCCGGAACCGTTCAGGGCGTAGACCTTACCGGTGCCGTTCGGGGCATACAGACAGAAGCAGTCGCCGCCGATTCCGGTCGATTGCGGTTCGATGACGCATAGTACCGATACAGCCGCGACGGCGGCGTCCAGCGCGTTGCCGCCGGCCCGCAGCACATCCAAAGCCGCCAAGGTCGCGGCGGGCATCGATGTAGCGGCCATGCCGTTCATGGCATAGACTGGGCTGCGGCCGGGCATCTGGTAATCGCGCATGGAAGCTCCTCGGATTGGGGCGGATTTCCGACCACGCTTACGCGCCGCCCGGCGTTTTGCAAAGTGGAGTCAGTCATGGACGAACAGATCGCGTTCGCGGATTTCGAGAAGGTGGATATCCGGGTGGGGACGGTTATCGACGCCGAATCCTTCCCCGAAGCGCGCAAGCCCGCGATCAAATTGACCATCGATTTCGGGCCGGAGATCGGAATCAAGAAATCGTCCGCGCAACTGACCGTGCATTACCAGGCCGACCAACTCATCGGCCGGCAGGTCTGCGCCGTGGTCAACTTCCCGCCGCGGCAGATAGGCCCGTTCATGAGCCAGGTGCTGACGCTGGGGATGCCCGACGACTCCGGCGCGGTGGTCTTGATCGAACCCAATTTCAAAGTGCCGAACGGCGGAAAATTGTTCTGATACCAGCCGACCGAACCTCTGGCCGTCATGCAAGCGGTCGGTCGGCTGGTATCCTCTTGATTTCGCGCGCAGCCGCCACGCCAACCCTGCGCGCATACCGGTCAGCCGTTCGGCCGACCGGTATTAGTTCTCGACCCATCTCCGCCACTTATCGGCAGCGTAACGCTGTGCAGACGCACCCAACCACCGCTGACGGAGGAGTCTGCCGGGGTCGTTACTTTAGGCGTGGCCCGTCATGGCTGAGCCGATCGCGCAACAAGGCGCGCGCATCGTCGTCGCTTTGCGGTTGCCGCTGCGCATCAATATTCCGATCTTTCTCGGCAGCAACATCGAGAACACGATCCGCCGATTGAATACGCCCAGCCGCCTCAAGCTCACGCAACAAATCGCCCGTCGAAAGCGCCATCACGCGCTCCGGCAACCCGCGCACAAAACGCCGCTTACGCACATCGGCGTCCTCATAAAACAGCACCGCCTCCACATCGGGATCGTCCGCGATAGCCGCATTCAGCACCTCCAGCGCCGCCTGTTCGCCCCGGCCGCGTGACCGCGTGCGCGGATTCGTCGCTCGCAAGGCCTGATATTCAGCAAAAACCGACGTGGGTGCGATCTCGACTTGGCCACGATGCCGACGCGCCCACTGCACCACCTGGTCAGCGCCAAGTTTCGCGAGGTCCTCGGTCACCTCTGCATACACCATGTCAGGAATAATGACGGGCACGCCCGGCATGGTCAGGCATTCCAACGTCTCGCCGGCCGCCAACGTAATCGAAGGCGAGG